>JAFYNU010000085.1 GCA_017547975.1 Clostridia bacterium | reverse complement strand
TTGCTCAGAAACTTAAAAACATTTTCACAAAGGACTTATGGGGAGGCGCACCTCCCACCCGGGCCGGTAGACCCGGCCCCTACAACCGCACCCCGGTCGTTTTTCCACTGTAGGGACGGCCGTCCCCGGCCGTCCGAGGGCGATTCTTGAATCGCCCTCTACCGCAAGAACAAAACCAAACGTGTAAGGAGGAACCTACCATGAAACACACAACCAATTGCATCACTGCTCTTGTTCTCGTCTTGC
Organism: Clostridia bacterium; assembly: GCA_017547975.1. GTDB lineage: Bacteria > Bacillota > Clostridia > Oscillospirales > QAMX01 > RUG11797. The sequence goes on along the minus strand of JAFYNU010000085.1, from coordinate 1,614 downwards.
TCATAACCGCGTCCCTCCTTGTATCCTGTTCGGGGGGCGGAGCGGGGGAAGCCCAAGCGCCCGAAAAAGAAGAAAACCAGATACCCGTCTTCGACGAGTACAAAAGCAACACGGTTGACCTTGGACTGGCGGAAAATGAGACGGTTATGGACGTGGTGGAGGCGGAGGGCGAAATCCGTGCCACCATAGCTGTGGCAGAATCGGACTTTGACCCGGACAGGTATTATGGCATTCCCTCCGCCACCGAATACCGTTGGTATGGCCAGGACTACGTGGAGGATACGGCGAAACGGGAAAAGACCGGCTCCGATCACGAGCTTACGGCGGCGGCAAGCCCCAACCAAAACGTTGTGCTGGGCGGCAAAGCCGTCAAGGGCTTCAGCTTCTTTGGACTCCAATGCCAATTCTTCCGGGACGGGAAACCCATAGGGGACGTGCTGAGCCGTCTGTCGGAGGATAGTCCGTCGGCGGACGACGGAACAACCTTCGCCTACGGTGCCCTGACCCACGCCATGGTATATGAAGACGTGATCTATGCGGCTTTGGAGGAGGGCACGTGGTCAGGGGGGATCGTACATTATTGGAACGAATGGGGCGGACTCCTCTATATTGACGGACGAATGTTTGATGTACAGACCTGGAAGCCCGGATACCCCACGGACTATACCTACTGCGGGCTGGTCGGTTTGGAGGGAAAACCCTACGTCCTGCTTGCCGTGGAGGGGAAAGGCGTGTTGGAGCCCCTGAACCCCGAAATGACCAAACTGACCTTCGAAGGGATTGAAATAGAGGTGATCCCCACCGGCGGTGCCGCAAGCGACGGCAGATTCGGGTATTTTATGAGCGGAACCGAGCTTTGGCGCACCGATGGGAAGGAGTGTACCCTGCTTGCCGATCTGACTCCTCATGGTGTCACCCTGTCCTCCGGCTTGCGCTCGGTGCGCTCCCTTTCCGACGGACGTATTCTGGTGACCATTGACGGGAAATTGATCGAGCTTTCCCCGTCGGACGGGAGCGAAGAGCAGGAAGCGATTTACACCATTGGCGTGCTGGATTATTATAATCCCTGGGGCGGAACCGAGGACCTGAATCTGGGGATTGCCAAATACAACGACCAGTCGGAAACGGGTTGTTTCCGGATCAAGGAATACCGTGACGTGGCCAACCTCAACCTGGCCCTCCTTTCCGGAGAGATCGCCATGGTGATTACCCCGAACCAGTTTGTATTGCAGAATCAGGTGAAGCAGGGGGTTCTGGCTTCCCTGGAGGACGTGGCCCCCAAGCTTTTTGAAAAGGACGTTCTGATTGAAAGCATCGTAGACGCCGCCCGGATCGACGGGGTTTCCTATTATCTGCCGCGGTATTTTGACATCCGCGGGGAGTCGATCACCGACCTGGGTTTATTGAAGAACGAAAAATTGTCTGAAACCCGGCAGGAGTATTACGACTTTATCACGCAAAACGATCCTGATTATTTTGAAAAGAACACACCGGGAGATATTTTTGATACCTTTGCCCGGAATATGGACGAGTGGATCGATTGGGAAACCAATACCTGCCACTTTGACGACGGTACCTTTGAAGCGCTGTTGGAATTCGCAAGCCAGGGAGCTA
>JAFYNU010000084.1 GCA_017547975.1 Clostridia bacterium | reverse complement strand
CGGTTCCACCTTCAAAATCGTCACTGCCGCCATGGCGTTGGAAGAGAGCCTGGTGCGTCCCGGCGAAGGGTTTTACTGTGCCGGTTCCACCCACGTGGCCGGTTGGGATATCCATTGCTGGAAAACGGCGGACATGGCGCGTTGGATTTTACCCACGGTGTTATGGGATCCTGCAACTGCGTGTTCATGGAAGTGGGCAAACGAGTGGGTTGCAATCGCTTTTATAATTACGTCAATCTGTTTGGCATGACCGTAAAAACGGGAATTGACCTTCCCGGGGAATCCAGCGGTGTTTTCTTTGACGAAGATAGCTTTGACGACAACGAAGCCAATATTGCCGTTGCCTCCTTTGGTCAGCGATTCAAGGTGACTCCCATGCAGTTGCTCACCACTGTCAGCGGCATTGCCAACGGCGGTAATATGATGAAACCCCACGTGGTGTCGGCCTACACCGATGCAGACGGAAACATTGTGGAAACGGTGGAGCCGGAAACGACCCGTCAGATTGTCAGCAAAGAGACCTCGGAAACCATCTGCAAGATACTGGAAAAGGTGGTTTCGGAAGGCACCGGACGAAATGCCTATGCCGCAGGTTATCGGGTGGGCGGAAAAACCGGTACCTCCGAAAAGTTCGATGAAGAAGAAAACTATATTGCATCCTTCCTGGGCATTGCTCCTTGTGATGACCCGGAATATGCGATACTTCTCTATATCGACGAGCCCCATGGACAGCTTTATCAGGGCGGCCAGATTGCGGCTCCCGTGGTGGGTGCTCTGTTTAGTGAGATTCTGCCTATCCTGGGGGTGGAAGCGGTGTATACCGATTCGGAATTGGCCACCCTGCAGGCAGTGGTTCCGAAGCTCAATCGTATGACGGTGAAGGAAGCCACCGAAAAAGCGCAAAAGGTGAAGCTTTCGGTGGAAGTGATAGGGGATGGTGAGTTTGTTACCGCCCAGATTCCGGCATACGGAAGCAAGATATCAAGCAAAACGCCAATCCTCCTCTATTGCGGAGAAGCTCCTGCAAAGGAAATGGGTACTGTGCCATCGGTAACGGGACTTTCCTATGCGGCGGCGGTAGCCCGCATGGATCAGGCCGGATTCTATATGAGCGCAGTTGGGGCGGTACAAACCTCCATCGGCGGCTCGGTCAGAGCCAAGAGCCAAAGTGTGGCTCCCGGCACGGAGTTGGAAAAGGGGAGCGTCATTTCGGTGGAGTTCCTGGACGGCAATACCTACAACACCGGGGAATGATCCCCATCGTGAAAGGCATTTACTATGAAACTAAGCAAATTGTTGGAAAAAGTGGAGATTATCCGGAGCGATATCGATCTGGAAACCGAGGTTATCGGGGTTACCCTGGATACCCGCAAGGGTTGCGAAGGGGCGCTTTACGGCGCGATTCCGTCCTTGTCGGATCCCAATCGGCATGGTAAGGATTACATACCGGCCGCCATTGCCGGGGGAGCCAAAGCGGTTCTTCTGGACGTGGAATGCGATACCCAGGGTCTTCCCGGTATTTACGTGAAGGATGCCCGGCGGGCGGTGGCTTTTGCCGCAAGCGCCATGTATGGCAATCCTGCCGATTCCCTGACGATGATTGGGATTACCGGTACCAAGGGTAAGACGTCCACCACCCACTACGTATATTCGGTACTGACGCAAATGGGAATTCCTTCCGGGCTGATTGGTACCAACGAGATTCTTTACCCCGACCATCGGATTCCTTCCCGTTCCACCACCCCGGAAGCGCCGGAGCTTTACAAGCATCTGCGGGAAATGGTGGACTATGGCGTTACCCACGTGGTGATGGAAGTGTCCTCCCATGCCCTGGACGTGGGACGGGTGGACCCCATTCGCTTCAAGGCGGGGGCATTCCTGAATCTTTCCCAGGATCACCTGGATTATTTTGGCACTATGGAGAATTTGGCGGCGGCAAAGGCACGTTTTTCTGCCCTGTCGGATGTGTTTGCGGTCAACGGGGACGATAAATGGGCTTCCTTCATGACCGAAAAGGCCAGCGGCAAGGTTGTTGCCTTCTCCATGGAGGACGATATGGCTGACCTGGTGGCAAAGAACGTGCGGCTCAAAGCGGATAGTGTCAGCTTTGATGCGCTGACCACCGGATCCATGCGGAGAATTCGCATTGCGACCCCTGGGCGTTTTACCGTGTACAACGGCCTTTGTGCCGTGTCGGTTCTGCTCGCGGCCGGATTGGATTTGGATGAGATTGCAAACAGTCTTTCCTGCGCAGCCGGTGTGCGGGGACGAGCTGAAGTTGTAGATCTGCGGGAGGAGTACACCGTTATGGTGGACTATGCCCATTCCCCGGAAAGCATGAAGGAAATTCTGAAAGCAGTACGCAGCTACACCGAAGGGAAAATCATTACGGTGTTCGGTTGCGGCGGCAACCGGGATCGCGCCAAGAGACCCATTATGGGATCCATCGCCTACGAACAGAGTGATATGGTGGTAATTACCTCCGATAATCCGCGCTTTGAAAAGCCGGAGGATATATTGGATGAAATCTTTGCCGGTATCCCCGCTAAGCCCAAAAAGACGGTCCTGCGGGAAGTGGACCGGGCAAAGGCGGTATACCTGGCCCTGCAGGCTGCCAGAAAAGGCGACCTGGTGTTGATAGCTGGAAAAGGACATGAAGATTACCAGGAAATCGAAGGGGTAAAATACCCCATGGATGACCGGGATTTGGCTTGTGTCGCCGCGGCAAAAATAAAAGAAGAAAACGAGGGGTGAACCCAAATGATGGAGCTTGAGCTTCGGGATCTTTGGCGAATTCTGGAATTGGATGGAGAGCCTATGGAAGGCTCGGTTACCACGATTTCCACCGATTCCCGGAAAATTGATGAAAAAACCCTGTATATCCCCCTGATTGGGGAACGGTTTGACGGACACGATTTTATTTCTTCCGCATTGGAAGCCGGTGCGGTGGCGGCCCTGTCCCAAAAAGGGGAAGGGGAGAGGGTGATCCGGGTGAAGAACACCTTGGAAGCCCTTGGAAAAATCGCCAACGCCTATCGTGAAAAAATCGACCCTCTGGTGATTGGTGTAACCGGCAGTGTTGGGAAAACCACCACAAAGGACATGACGGCGGCGGTGTTTGCCACCAGCTACCATACCCACAAAACCGGTGGGAATTTCAATAATGAAATCGGTCTTCCCAAGACGCTTCTGGACCTGGAACCCAGCCACAAGGCGGCTGTGATTGAAATGGGGATGTCGGCCAAGGGAGAAATATCCCGGCTGACCCGCATTGCAAAGCCCGATTTGGCCCTTATCACCAATATCGGCAATGCTCACATCGAATATCTGGGCTCCCGGGAGGGAATCCGGGATGCAAAACTGGAGATTGCGGAGGGGCTTTCGGAAAACGGAATCCTTCTGATTTCGGGGGATGAACCTCTGCTTTGGGAAAAGAGGAAAGCGTATTCGCAAAAGGTGGTAACCTTTGGCGTGGATAATCCCCTGTGCGACTATGTGGCACAACAGGTGGAATTGCTGGAGGATGGGAGCCGCTTTACCCTGAAGGGCGTACCCTTTGTTCTGCACGTAGCCGGCAAGCATAATGTGATCAATGCGGTGGCGGCCGCTGCGGCAGGCCATTTGATAGGTATATCCCTGGAAAAAGCTGCCCAAGCATTGGAAGCATACCAACCGGGAAGTGCCATGCGGCAGAATATCTACGATTTCCGGGGCATAAAGATCATGGAAGATTGCTACAATGCAGGTCCTGAATCCATGAAAGCGGCCATGCAGGTGGTAGCCAGTACCCGGGTATCTGGCCGCAAAATAGCGGTTCTTGGCACCATGCGGGAACTTGGAAGCCATTCCCTGACGCTTCATAAGGAGGTAGGGGAGACGGCGGCTTCGGTATTTGATCGGGTTTATCTTTATGGCGAGGGTGCTCCCTGGTATCAGGAAGGGGTGCCGGATGGTGTCCCAACCGAAAGTCACGAGGAGTTGCTTTCCTGTCTTCTGGATTATGCGGCAGAGGGCGATATGATTATGTTTAAGGGTCCCCGCCTGAATTACCTGGAAAAGGTCATCGAAGCCTTCAAAAAGGCGAAAGAAGAAAAGTAACAAAGAATTATTACATACAAAGGAAGAAATGAATATGAATGCAATTTTGGCGTTTGTTACCTCCCTGGTCATTACGGCGGTATCCGGTCTGTTTATCATTCCTTGGCTTCGCCGATTGAAATTCGG
>JAFYNU010000006.1 GCA_017547975.1 Clostridia bacterium | reverse complement strand
GGATATTTCCTCCCTGCCCCAGCAATGGATTATTTCCTACGACTCTCTCCGCTTTATTGTAAAGCCCATGGGATTTAAGCACACCGGCGTATTCCCCGAGCAATCGGTAAACTGGGATTGGGCCGCAGATTTGATTCGAAATGCCGGCCGCCCCATCAAGGTTCTAAACCTGTTCAGCTACACCGGCGGTGCCACCATTTCAGCCGCGGCGGCCGGTGCCAGCGTTTGCCACGTGGATGCCGCCAAGGGTATCGTAGCCCACGCCAAAGAAAATGCAGCGGCTTCCGGCCTGCAAAACGCCCCCATCCGTTGGATCGTGGACGATTGCCGCAAGTTCATTGCCCGGGAAGCCCGTCGCGGGAACACCTACGATGCCATTATTATGGATCCTCCCTCCTACGGAAGGGGTGCCAATGGCGAAGTCTGGAAATTGGAAGAGGATCTGTATTCCTTCCTGCTGGAATGTACCGCCGTGCTCTCCGACAAACCGCTTTTTGTCTTGCTCAACTCCTACACTGCGGGACTCTCCCCCAAAACCGGTGAATATGCCCTGGCTTGCGCCCTGAAAGGACGGGGTGCCACCGTCAGCGCCGATGAAATCGGTTTGAAATGCCGGGAAAGCGGACGGGTACTTCCTTGCGGTTGTGCCATCCGTGCCACCTTTTGATTATTTCACGAATAAGGATATTTCATGTTCAAAGCTCTGGATTTGACCTACCGATATGACGAAACATCCGCTCCCGTGCTGGATCATATTTCGCTGGATATTACTCCCGGTTCTTTTACCGCCCTCCTGGGCCACAATGGAAGCGGAAAATCCACCCTTGCCAAGCATTTCAATGCGTTTTTACTCCCCTCTGGCGGCAAGGTCTACATCAAGGGGTTGGACTCTTCGATAGAAGATCATCTTCCCCTGATCCGCCGTACCGCGGGCATGGTGTTCCAGAATCCGGATAACCAGATCGTTGCCTCCATGGTGGAGGATGACGTGGCCTTTGGCCCCGAAAATATTGGAATTCCCACCGCTGAAATGCGGGAACGGGTGGATGAGGCCTTGAAACAGGTGGGAATGTATGAATTCCGCACCCATGCTCCCAACCTGCTTTCCGGCGGTCAAAAACAGCGCATCGCCATCGCAGGCATCATTGCCATGCGCCCCGAAGCCATCCTTTTGGATGAACCCACCGCCATGCTGGACCCCAGGGGGCGGCGGGAGGTTTTGGAAACCATTACCACCCTGAACAAAGAGCATCACATCACCATCGTATTGATCACCCACCACATGAACGAAACCATCGGCGCTGACCGTCTGGTCGTCCTGAACAAGGGTCAGATTTACATGGATGGTACCCCCCGAGAGATATTTACCCACGTGGAGGAACTCCGTGCCATTGGTTTGGAGGTTCCCACCACCGTTGCCCTGATGCATCGTCTGAACCAGGCGGGATTTGCTCTTGATCTGAGCAACGTCACCCTGGAAGAGTGCGGAGACGCCATTCTAAAAGCAATTCTTGAAAAGAAAGGGAACGTTTGATTTTGTCGAATACCAATCAACCGATTTTGGAAATCCGTTCCCTGTCCCACATTTACGGGGAGGGAACCCCCTTCCGTCACGTGGCGTTGGATAACGTCAACCTAAAGCTATATCAGGGCGAGTTGGTTGGCCTGATCGGCCATACCGGGAGCGGAAAGTCCACCCTGATTCAGCATTTCAACGGACTTTTGCGCCCCACTTCCGGCCAGGTGTTGCTTCGCGGCGAGGATATTTTTGCAACCAAAACCGCCACCCGCAACGCCCGCTTTGCCGTCGGCCTTGTAATGCAGTACCCGGAATACCAGTTGTTCGAGGACACCGTCCGAAAAGACATCGCCTTTGGCCCCAAGAATAAGGGGATCACAGGGGTCGAATTGGAACGGGTCATTCTGGAAGCGTGCGACGCCGTCAATCTGCCCCGCCGCCTGCTGGATTCCTCCCCCTTTGAGCTTTCCGGAGGGGAAAAACGCCGGGCCGCCATTGCCGGTATCATCGCCATGGAACCGGACCTCTTGATTCTGGACGAGCCAACCGCCGGCCTGGATCCCAAAGGCCGGGAGGAGATATTGGAAACCATCACCGCCTATCGAAAGAACACCGGAAAGACCGTTTTGTTCGTCAGCCACAGCATGGATACGGTTGCCAACGTGTGTAACCGCATCCTGGTGATGAATCGATCTCACATTGCCATGGATGCCTCTCCTGCGGAGGTATTCTCCCGTACCGAAGAGCTTCGTAATATGGGGTTGGCACTTCCCGACCTGACCGACATCTTCGTATATATGCAAAATAGAGGACTCCCCATTTCCGACCCCGTATACACCATGGACTACGCCGTGCGTAAGCTTGCCGAACTGATTTCATCCGAAAAGGAACATTATGCAGAATAACATCACCCTGGGACAGTATTTCCCCATGAACTCCCCGGTGCATCGGTTGGATGCCCGTTTCAAATTGTTCCTGACCATCTTTTTCATCGTCACCGTTTTCTTTGCCGATGGGCTTTTGAGCTACGGTCTGGTGACCCTGGTATTGGGTGGTGTGATTGCCATGTCCAAAATTCCCTTCTCCATGATTTTGAAATCCCTGAAGCCGCTCATTATCATTATTCTTTTCACTGCTATCCTGAATATTTTCTACACGAAAGGTACACCTTTGGTGTCTTTCTGGATTTTCAAGATCACTTATGAGGGTATCGTTGTAGCGTTCAAAATGGGAATCCGCATTATCCTGCTTGTGGCAGGCTCCTCCCTTTTGACCTATACCACCTCCCCTATTATGCTCACCGATGCCATGGAAGCTCTGCTTTCTCCCCTGAAGGTATTCAAGGTTCCTGTGAACGAACTTGCCATGATGATGAGCATTGCCCTGCGCTTCATTCCAACGCTGATGGAAGAAACCCAAAAGATTATGAATGCACAAAAGGCCCGGGGCGCCGATTTTGAAACAGGTTCCCTGATTTCCCGGGCAAAAGCCCTGGTTCCTATTCTTGTTCCCTTGTTTGTCAGTGCTTTCCGTCGGGCGGATGACCTGGCTATGGCCATGGAAAGCCGTTGTTACACCGGCGGCGATAACCGAACCCGCCTGAAGCCTTTGGTTGCAACCGGCAGTGATTTCGTCATTCTGGTTGGATGCATTCTGGTATTTTCGGGCATTATCGTACTTGGGTGCTTTGGCCTATGAAAAACATTGCTCTTCTTCTGCGATACGACGGAACCAATTACCATGGTTGGCAGTCTCAAAAAAACGGGGACACCATTCAGGATACCGTCAGTGATGCCATTACCCGTTTGACGGGAGAAAGGCCCCTTCCCGAGCTACATGGGGTAGGCCGTACCGATGCGGGTGTTCACGCCCTGAATTACGTTGCCAATTTCCTCTCCGAAACCCGAATTCCGGTGGATCGGCTTCCCTATGCCCTGAAGCAATTTCTTCCGGATGACATTTCGGTTTTGGCCGCCACCGGAGCCGCTCCCGATTTTCACGCCAGGTTTTCCTGCCTGGAAAAGCGGTATTTTTATAAAATCTATTCCTCCCGCACCCCCGATCCTTTTATGAAGCATCGGGCCTATTTCTCTCCCATTGCGTTGGACGTCCCTTTGATGCAGGAGGCCGCCGCCAACGTAATCGGCAAACACGACTTCTCCTGTTTCCAGGCCACCGGCAGCCCCACAAAAACCAGCGTACGCACCGTGACCCAATGTCAGGTAGAAACCGATCGGGATGGCACCATCATCATTTCGGTTGCCGCCGATGGATTCCTTTATAACATGGTTCGCATTATTTCGGGCACCCTGTACTACGTGGGACTCCATAAGCTTTCCCCGAATGACGTAACGAAAATGATCGAATCGGGGGATCGGCTGGAAGCCGGCGTCACGCTCCCCCCCTATGGTCTTTATCTGGAACGAGCCTGGTACCCCGAAGGATGCTTCATCGGAGGTGAGTTGCTTTGATTCGTAAAAAGCCCACCGAGGAACGTCCTGATATTGACATTCCCCTTTCGCTTAAAACCGATCGGATTGATACCAAATCCTTAAGCGAAGCCGATCTTCAAAAAAGAAAAGAGGGAGTTCGTCAATTTCTCAATGTCTTTTTCAAGCTTTTCCTCCTTTTGTCCGCTGTCCTGCTGATCATCCTTCTTTACAGTTCCCGTGATCAGATTACCCCCCGTCGTCTGCGTGCCCTTTGGAACGATTTATGGGGCATCGAAATTGCCACCGACGTATTGGATTTGAATCTTTTGGCCAATGCCGCCTTCGCATCCTATCAGGGGGGGCTTGTGGCCTGTGATGCCACTGCCACCCGCATTATCGATATTCATGGAATTGAAGAGATTTTGAATATCCCCCTCTTTTCCGAACCATCTCTTACACTGACCAAAAACCGCTTCCTTTTATTTGACCAGGCCTCCCACAATCTCTATTTGGGCGATGGTGAAAAGGAATATCTCTGGTTGACCCAGGCGGATGCGGTTACAAATGCCACCCTTTCGGAAGGCGGCGTTGCCACCCTGACCGAAGCAGACGGTTACCTTTCTGTGGTAAAGGCATACAAGCCGGATGGCAGTCTTCACATGGAATACAAATCCCCCGATTACTTCGGTGCTTCCGCACTGCTTTCCAACGATGGGAAAACCTTAGTTTTCCTTGGTTTGCTTTCCACTGAAACCGGATATCAGACCACAGCCGTTTTGCTTGATTGGGAAACCTCCAGCATTCGCGGAACGCTTGCATTGGGCGAACGTCTTCCCCTTGCCATTAAAGAACTGGAGGAGGATGTTTTCACCGTGGTATTCCACGACGGTATCCTCTCCTTTGACCGAAATGCCTCCACCACCGGCATGTATTCCTTCGGGGATCAGGAGCTTTATACCTTCCTCTTCGGGGAGGATTTTGTGGCCTGTATTACCGAACGCCACCGTGTTGGTTCCCGTTTTTCCATTCAAACCATTGACAGCTCCGGAAATGTAATTGGTTCTCTTATGGAATCCCGGGAGTTTGGTTCGCTTGCCGCTTCAGGTCGTTTACTTGCCATAACCCATGGCAACGTAGTGGAGGTTTATCCCGCCGCCCTGACGTCCCATTCCGATTTCAAATTCGATTCCTACGTAGAACAGGTCGCCGTCAGTGAAGAAGGCACCGTCATCGCCCTGTGTGATGGCACGCTGTATATTCCCTGAGTCGGCCGGAAAGGATCATCCGTCATGATCGTGACCCTTTGTATTGTTGCCATTCTGGCATTGTTTACCATTTTCGGTATCAAGAAAGGACTTTGCCGCACCATTTTTGGTTTAATTGGCAGTATCGTCTCCTTCTTTCTTGCCCGATATGCCGCTGAT
>JAFYNU010000083.1 GCA_017547975.1 Clostridia bacterium | reverse complement strand
CGGGTGCTCTCATATATATGCGCAAAAATCGGTACCGGGACCTCATTTAGAATCACTTTACAATACTGCATATATACCCATCCCTTTCTTGCCGTTTCGCTCAGTTTTTCTTTAGTGTACCATTTTCACTACAGGAAGTAAACAACCAATTCCCTCCCGCCCCGGTTACTCCTCTTTTGTATCCATAAAAACAGCATGGCTTTCTTTATATAAAACGATACATAAGCAGCCATGCATCTGAAGTGCCCCCTGTCAAGTAGACAGACTAAAAAACAAAAGAATTTACAAATTAAAAGATTCTTTCATCTCCCCCTGCTGCGCAGCAGGGGGAGATTTTCGTCACGCGGCGGTGGCCGTAACCCACGTGCCTGTCAAATGATCCCACACGGGGGTACCGAATCTTTATCGCAAATGTGCTGGTAAAAGCAGGATAAAAAGCAATACCGAAGGGCAACCCACTCATTTTGCCCCTTGTTTTGCCTTGGTTGCCGTGCTATAATGAGTCACAACGAAAGAAAGACTCGGAGGATTGACCATGGCAGATTATTACAATCAATATGAATTAAAGCAATTTGCCGCCACCATTGCGGAATGCATGGATTTTCCGCTTCCGGAAAGCTACGCCCCTTCCATCGGCTGGGCGGTAAACGTCCTGAAGGAGCGTATGGGTGGTGCGGCAGACCGTGTGGTTTTGTATCACGCAGACGCAGTGGGCCTGTATATCTGGCAAAAATACAACAACCTTTTTGCGCCGGTTTACCGCCACACCTCCATGTCCCTGCCCTTTGTCAGTACGGTAGAGTCGGTAACGCCGGTGGCCCACGCATCCATGTACACCGGTCTTGATCCCAAGGATCACGGAATCGAAACCTACGTGCGCCCGCAGCTTACCTGTGATACGCTATACGACCGGCTGATTGCGGATGGCAAAAAGGTCGCCATTCTTGCCATGACCGATTCCACCTTCCTTCACATTTTCAAGGGACGGGAGCTGGATTATTTTGAACTGCGAAACGCCGCGGAGATTCAGGAAAAAGCCCTGGAACTGATCGCGGATGACCGCTACGACGTGATCAGCATCCACACGTTTGAATACGACAATGCGGCCCACGCCTTCGGCCCCGAATCCAAACAGGCTTTGAATGCGGTTTCCATCGAAGCGGAGGTTTTTGCCAACATTGCAAAGGAATTGAAGAAATTCGCTGACAAGCACCGCATTCTGCTGACCTATTCGCCCGATCACGGACAGCACCTCACCGAAGGCTTCACCGGCGCACACGGCAGCAAGATGATCGAAGATATGAATATTCTGCATTTCTTCGGAACCTTTTAACGCGGCGACAGAGGTGTTTTTATGAAGATCACGTTTCTCGGAACCGGGAAAGGCGGGTATCCCACCCTCACCCGGAATTGCTGTGCCATCATGCTGGAATGCGGCAACGGCATCTACCTGATCGATTGCGGCTCTCCCGTACTGGATCAAATGACCCGGCTTGAGAAGGATTTTGACCGGATTCGCGCCGTTTTCACCACCCACATGCACGGTGATCACACCTTTGGTCTTCCGGCACTGTGCAGTGTTTGCAGTTGGCATTATACCAACTCCCGTTTCGACGTATTTCTTGCGGAAAAGCAGGGAGTGGATTCGCTGAAGACATACATCCTAGCATCCGACAAGGTCTTTCATGAGGATCGCATCCGCCTGAAAACCATCGCAGGCGGCACCATCTATTCGGATGAGAACCTTACCGTAACGGCCATTCCCACCGCCCACTGTCTGCCATCCCCCTCCTATGCATTCCTGTTCGAGGGTGAGGGCAAGCGGGTGGTATTCAGCGGGGATCTCCGCCGGCCCGACGCACCGGACTTTCCGGAAATCGTACAGACCGAGCACAGCGATGCCTTCGTGTGCGAGCTTTGCCACTTCCCCACCGATCATATTTTCCCCATCCTTGCCTCCTGCCCGGCTGACCGGATCTTTTTCAACCACATCGGCGGCGCAGACGTGACGCAAACCATAGCGGCCATACGGGACTTCGCCGACCGGGCACCCATGCAGATCTATGCCCCCGACGATTACGCAAGCTACGAGATATGATCCCCGGGGATTTGTGGAGCGAGTGCCGGATACCATTCTATGATAAAACGAATAACGAAATGGCAGAGAGAGCGCTCCCTCTGCCATTTCGTTATTTCTTCGTTTTGTGTTTGCGGTACAGCCAACGGACCCTGCCAAGCAGCCAAATCACAAAGGTCACCAGGAACAGGATCAGAGAGCCCCCCAGAACATAGTTACTGCATTCGATCCAGAAAGGGGAATAATAGTCATCCAGTTCATTGGCCAAGAGCAGGAAATTCGCGCCGAATCCCACCCAGGCGATGATCAGAAGCACCTGGCACAAAGAAAATTGCTTGAAGAGGAGTCGCCTTCCGCCCAAGCGTTTGCGGTTCAGGGAAAAGCCATAGCATACCGTAAGCAACCCCAAAAGCTCCAGCGCCGTCACCAACAGATTACTTTTGAGGGTCATCTGGGCGATCACGGGGGTGTTGTACCAATTCAATCCGGAGTCAGCTGCCCCATGATGGGCATTGGGAATCGGAAAGAGGATATCCGCAAGGGCAAAAAAGGGTACGATACCACCCACCATCCAGATCCAGCCGAAAAGCTGCAGCCAGGTACCCTTTCGAAACCAACCGATCCTGTAGGAAGGGTCGGGAGGCTCCCTGGGGGCTTCCTCCGGATCGGAGCAAAGAAGCAAAAGCTGATTTCGCAGTCGGTTGGTCTTGGGTGTGGCGATGGCTCTGGGAATGGGAAAAAGCTCGCTTTCGCCCAGGTAAAGGGCAAATTCGTCGTTTAAGATCACGTCCTCCAGCTGGACGGGAATCACGGGCTTTTCCTGCTTTAGAGCCAGAGCGATCTCCAGCTTGCAATAGGTGGAATTTTGGGAGCGGTCGGACAGCAGGAAGAGCACGCAGGAGGCATTGGAAATGGCACGGGTGATGACCTCGCTGTATTTGGAACCAATGGGAATGTCATCCGGGGCGGACCAAAAGGCAATACCGTTGGTTTTCAAAAATTCCTGTACCTTTTTGAGTTGTCGCTGTTCCTGGGAGCTGTAGCTGATAAAGGCGTATCCCATTACTCACTCCCCCCCTTTTCGATGGTTTCGTAAAATGGCCGTCGCGGCAGAGATCACGGCGGCAACAAGGCAGACCGCCCCCAACACCCACTTGGCGGGAGCAAGCCACGGGGGCAGGAGGTAGCCGGCGGTGGAGTAGGAATCCCGTTCCAGTATGCCGACGATGGTTGAAACCGAATTCTCCAAAAAAACAAACAAAAGGAATCCGGAACCGCAAAGTGCCGAAAAAAACGGGAGGACCAGGCGGCCGGGGAACACCCGAATGGGATGCCAGGTCTTCCTGCCCGGATTTTTGAGGCCGACGCCATAGAGAAATGCCAAAAGAGCCGCAACCACCGCCAAAAAGAAGATGCCATAGGTTCCCACGATGTCTGCGAGGGAGGGAAGCTTTGCCGGATCATAGAGCACATCAAATGAGACCCGGGATGTCATGTTGACGTATTGGTAGCCGAAGAAAAGGGAAATCAGCCAAAAGACGACCCCACCCCAGCAAAACACTCGGGCGGCTTTTTTCCTTCTTACCCGCTTATCCCGGGCCGCATCCGCCGACGAATCCCCGGTTGGCAGTTGATCATTGCAAAGATAGGATAAATGCCGAAGCAACGCCTGTATTTTGGGTATCGATTCGTCCAGGGCAGGCACCGTGGCAATCTGTTGGTTGCAAAGGTAAAAGGCGAAGCTGTCATTCAATTCCACCTGTCCCAGCTGGATGGGGGCAATAGTCTTTCCGTAATGGAGTGCCCGCTCGATCTCCTTATCCACGTAAACCGAACTTTGTGTGTCTTTTGTCAGGAGCAACACCACACAGGCCGCATCCCGAATGACGTCGTTTACCACATCGCTGTAGTCGGTTCCTTCCGGAATGTCGTAGGGAGCCATCCAGGTATCAATTTTGTTGTTTTGCAGTAAAAGGCGCAGTCTGTCTGCGTCGGGCCGTTGTCTGGCACTGTAGCTGATAAACGCGTATCCCATTTGATTCCCCCCTTTTCCCGTTGATTACAGTATAAAAGAAATGCCTTTTGATGTCAATCCTCAATTTCAGGACGGTAAAAAACAGAGTGTATTGACGGGGAAGATGGAATTCCCATTGTCATTTTACGGCGGAACATGGTATAATGAAGCCATAACCCTCAAAGAAACCACCGGAAGGAGAAAGCAATATGAAGACGTTATATCCCAAGACAGAGCATGGCATCGTGCACCGGGCCACAGGTTCGGTTTTCAGCTACCAAGGCTGGGGGACCGTTGCCCGGGACGAAGAGGGCACCCTTTACGCCGTGGCGTCAGGATTCCGCGTGAGCCATATATGCCCCTTTGGCAAAACCTGTATGTATATCAGCAAAAACGAGGGCAAGACCTGGTCGCCCCCCATCGTGATCAACGACACCTATCTGGACGACCGGGATGCGGGTATTCTCTACCTGGGGCATGGGAAAATGCTGGTGACCTGGTTTACCCACTCCACCCACAATTACCGAAACCGCTACCGTGACAGCATTGTACATGGGGCCGGAGCGGAGGCAGCCCATCTGGTGGCCGGCGCCCTGGATGACTATCCCGCCCTGCCGGAGGAGGAACAGCTGGCCGGATCCTACCTGCGGGTATCGGAGGACTACGGCATGACCTGGAGCGACACCATCATGATCCCGGTTACCGCCCCCCACGGACCGACCCTTTGCCGGGACGGTTCGCTGATCTACCTTGGAATCGAAACCTACGAGGCCGATCGGGTGCATTTCCGCACCCTCACCGGCGGCAACGAAAAGGCATCCCTTTACCGAAGCCGGGACGGCGGCTACACCTGGACCCTGGAATCCCGAATTCAATCCCCCGCCTGGCTCGGGGCGGGCGAAAACCTGGACGAGCCCCACGTATTGGAGCTTCCCGACGGCAGACTTTTGGGCGCCTTCCGCATTGAGGGAGCAAATCCCTTTACCATTGGGCTTTGCCTGTCGGAGGACGGCGGAAAGAGCTGGGGAGAGGTCTACCCCACCGGGGTCAGCGGATCCCCGCCCCACTTGATGCTCCACTCCTCGGGTGCCCTGATCTGCTCCTACGGTCGGCGGGAATTCCCCGGCGGCGAGCGGGCCATGGTCAGTTACGACCTTGGCAAAACCTGGGAGGAGGAATACGTTCTTCACAACCCGAAGGACGAATACGACTGGGACCTGGGCTACCCCTCCACGGTGGAATTGGGGGACGGAAGCCTGATGACGGTGTATTACCAAAAATATGAGGACGACAAGAAGTGTTCCATGCTCTGCACCAAATGGCGGTTGGCAGAAAAATAAACCTTCCGAAAAAATACCGGCAGGGGCGAAATCCCCCTGTCGGTTTTGCATTTTATGTGGTATAATAGAGTTTATACAATCGTCAAGATAAGGGGGGTGACCGTGTGGGACTTTTTGATTTATTCAGAAAAAAACAAAAACTAACCGAAGAACAGAAAAAAAGGGACAAAATGTGGGATCTTTGGACGGCACAAAAAGCAGAATCTCCCTATGCGGAGCTGATGACCTATCAGTCCGAGGTCAATAACGGAGGCCACGACCAATACTTCTGGAATTTGGAAAACAGTGGCATCCTGACGCAGGAAATGGCCGTATTGAAAACAATCCTGCCGGAAAAGCTGAAATGCAACTTGGAAACGGCATACAAGGCTTTCCGGATCTTGCAAGAAAAGGAAGAGGACGAAAAGGCTAAAGAGATCCTTTCCCGATGCGACGACATTTTTTATGATAGCCATGCAGAAATGGATGGCATTCTGGAAGCATACGCCGCAAAAGTGGAAATTGAATGCCTCACCAATCATCAATCACACCAAGGACGGTAATGGATATGGATTTCAAAATTCCCTGTGCGACCTGGATCAAAGAGGAGGACGAAAAGGTCCTTACCCTGCTGCAAAAGGCAGACCGGTGGCTTACCGCCGAAGAGCTTGCCGAATCGACGGGGCTTTCGGTTTCCCGCGTCACCCGTACCCTGACACTTTTGAAAAAACAAATGGCTCTGCAGAAAGGCCGGGAAGATTTTTTGAAAGAATTGTAATCCCCCCGGAGGAAATGACCCCGATATGCAAAAATCCACCACAGCCAAACTGGCACTGTTTTTCACCGCCGCCCTTTGGGGAAGCACCTTCACCCTGGGCAAGCTGGCCTCGGAGACCTTTTCCGCCTCCTTCATCATTGCCCTGCGTTTTCTGATTGCCGCTCTGGTGCTTCTGGTAGCGGCCTGGCCCAAGCGGAAGCTTCTGGACCGTTCCTATTGGATCCACGGTTTTTGGATGGGAGTCACCCTGTTCGCCTCCTATATTCTGCAGGTTTGGGGACTGACCATGGATACCTCGCCGGGGAAAAGTGCCTTCTTATGCACCACCTACAGCGTGATGGTTCCCTTCCTCTATTGGTTGGTCACCCGGGAGCGGCCCAAGCTCCGCCACCTGTTCTGTGTCTTTTTGTGCCTCGGAGGGGTGGGGATTCTATCCCTTTCCGGGGGCTGGGGGATGTCCCTGGGGGATTTTCTCACCGTAGCCAGCGGCGTACCCTGTTCCGTCAACCTGGTAATCTCCGCCATCGTCTGCAAAAACCGCAACGTCCTGCTTCTGACCACCATCGAGCTTTGGGTGGTAACCGCCTTTGCCTGGCTCTTCGTCCTGGTGGGGGGCTCCTTTCCCACAGTCTTCCCGCCGGAAGCCCTGGGGGGAATCCTCTTCATGGGGGTCTTTGCCACCGCCCTCTGTCTGTTTTTGCAAAGCTATGGATTGAAATACGCCCCGCCCGCCATCGGCGGCATGCTCCTGAGTCTGGAATCGGTATTTGGTGTCGTTTTCTCCATTTTGATCTACCACGAAACCGTAACCCTTCGCATGCTGGTGGGCTTTGCGGTGATCTTCGCCGCCATTCTGCTTTCCCAATGGGAGAAAAAACCGAAAGGAGCCTGACCCTTCATGGGAAACAATCACACCATACTGACAAGCTTCCCTGAGCCATCGGTACAGATCAACGACGGTTTTACCCAAACCAGTGCCGACGGTGCCTCCCTGGCGTTTGACAGCCGGTACGGCATCATGTTCTGCGCCTACATGCCGGGCTTTCAGGGTAATTACGGGGAGTCCAGAGGGAAAATCGCTCTATCCTACTTTCCCGCCTCCCAACCCACCAACATCCGCTTCGTCACCGTTTGGGAGGGGGATGACGTATATTGCCCCAACATTTTGGGGCTTGGTGACGGCAGGGTCCGGGTGTTTTACGAGAAAAACAGCCGCGCAGAAGGGGATCACACCTGGTGCTACCGGGATTTTGACTTTTTGACCGGGAAGTTGAGCGAGGAAGATACCGTCATGGTTCGCACCCCCTGGGGCGAAACCTGTCCCCTTTGCCTTTCGGTGCAGTTCGGTTACCTGGAAGAGCGTGGGTACCACCAACACCAATACGTCAAAACCGAGCAGATCGGCCATTGCGCCTACTTCACGGGGGAAGATGGGATGACCTACGGGGCCTGTGTGAATTATTTTTCCGAACCCATCCTGTTCCGGTCCGCCGACCAGGGCGCCACGGTGGAATTTTTCGCAGTTTTTCCCCATCCCGCCCAGTACGAATTTGAATACAAGATCAAAAACGGCATTTTCTATGCCATCTACCGCACCAATAAGGATACCGATGCCATTGCCTTTGTCACCTCCGGGGATAGCGGCAGGAGTTGGTCGGAGCCCCGTTTCTTCCCGGGCAGTATCCAGTGCCGCCCCAGGCTGATTCCCTACCGCGAAAGCATCCTGATGTGCTACAACTACCTCCGGGAAGACACCGGTCGCCGTCCCCCCATCCAACAGGGCCGAACCGCCATCCGGATGGTTTACGGCGAGGAAATGACCCCCGTGGCCGACCTGCATCAAAAGTATGGCATGGTCAACGTGTGCATCACCGATGTTTTAGGGGACGTATACCTGGCTTACAGCACCAGCGAGCTTGCCCTGGAGTACCAAAACGGGAATCCTCTGGTGCGGGGCAAGGATACCATTCGCT
>JAFYNU010000082.1 GCA_017547975.1 Clostridia bacterium | reverse complement strand
GGGAACTTCCAAACGTTGCCGCAGCCAATGGCGCAGCCGGCGCTCAGAAGAATGAATCCCAACCGTGAGGAAAGACGTTCGCGCTCTTTCAAAATAACTCACTCCTTGAATTTAGTACGTTACAACATTATAGCAGGAAAGTCATAATATGTCAAAAGAATCCTTCCAAATTTTTAAGGATTTTTTTGTTTCCTTATTCCACCACAATCCGTGCCCGGCTTCCGACAGATTTTTCCTTGGTGATCAGGATTTTTTTGTCGATCCGGTCCTTCAGCTCAGCCACGTGGGAAATCACCCCCACCAGCCGATTTCCCTGGGCCAGGTCGGAAAGGGCACGCATCGCTTGCCTAAGGGATTCCTCGTCCAGTGAACCAAAGCCCTCGTCCACAAACATGGTATCCAGCTTGATGCCGCCGGCACTGGATTGAATTTCGTCCGCAAGGCCAAGCGCCAGGCAAAGGGATGCCTTGAAGCTTTCGCCCCCCGAGAGGGTCTTCACACTGCGGACCGAGCCGTTGTAGTGGTCCACCACGTCAAGCTCCAGGCCGCTTTGACTGCGCTTGTTGTCCGATTCCTCCCGGCGCTTGAGCTCATACTGGCCTCCGCTCATGACCATGAGCCGGGTATTGGCCCGGACCAGGATCCGGTCAAAGTAGGTCATTTGGACGTAGGTTTCCAGCATGACCTTCTGCTTGCCGGCGATGGTGCCGTTTGCGGTGTCCGCCAGGGCCTTTACCCAGGTCCAGCGCTGTTCCAGCCGGATGATCTGCCCGGATTTTTCCCGAATGTGATCCAAGGCCATGCCGTTTTGCGCAAGGCGGCTGTGCACCGCCTTTTCATCTGCCAGGAGGGTCTGCCGGGCGGCGGTCAATTCCTCCTTCTCCCGCCGTTTTTCGGCAGGATCGGTATCCGGCGCCCCTTCCAGCTGTTTCCGGCAGGATTCCATGGCGGCGGAGAGCTCAGCGGCACGCTTTTCCCCATTCACCAGGGCTTCCCGGGCGGTTTGCAGGGCAAGATCCAGGGCGGCAACCTGCCGCTTCATGGCGGCGATGGCCCCCCGGGCATCGGCTTCGCTGGGATACGGCAGGGATTTTGCTAGGGTCTCCACCCGTGCGGCATAGGCCCGGCCTTCGCTTTCCAGGCTGGCTTTTTGGGCGGCCAGGTCGAAAAGCCGTTTGGTCAATTCCTCTCGCTGGTCCTGCAATTTGGGAAGCAAAGCTTCCAATTGGGTCTTGCGGGCTTCGGTTTTGCAAACCTCCTGCAGGGCGTCCCGGTTTTCCGCCAGTTCACGGGTCAGGGTTTGGTTGGCATCCAGAAGGGCGGCCTTCCACTGCTCCCTTTCCACGCCGGGGAAAAGCGTTTCGGCGGATTTTTGCAGAATCAGGCTGTGGGCTTCCAGAGCGCCGTGAATCCTTCCGGCTTGAAGGCTCTTTTCCGCCATGATTCCCTCCGCTTCCTCCGCAAGAGCGCGTGCGGCTTCCAGGGCTTCCTTGGAGGGGGCTTCGGGGCTTTTTTCGGCGGGATTGGGGTGGCAAAGCGATCCGCAAACCGGACAGGGCTCCCCATTCCGCAGAGTCTCCGCCAGGATTCCCGCCTGGGCATCCAGATAGGTTTTTTGAAGGGCGGTAAACCGGCTTCGTTTTTCCCCGGCTTCCGCCGATGCCAGCTGATATGCCTTCCGGGCACGGGCAAGCAGGGCTTCCAACCGGGCTTCCTCCCTAAAATGGCTTTCCAGGGCGGCAAGGTCTTCCCCCCTAGCGGCGAGGCTCTGTGCCAGGGCTTCCAACCGGATTCTTTGGGCCGATGCGTCCCCAATCCCCTCAAGCTCCTTTTGCGCGGCGGCCAGATCGCTGCCCAGGCGCTTTTGCCGGGCGGTTGCCCCGTCGATGTCGGCCTGCACCCTCCCGGTTTGGGCGGCAACCCTCCGAAGCTTTTCTCTCTCCCCATCCAGTTCGGCGTATCCCGCAAGCTCGGCCTCCAGGGCAGAACTCCTGCGGGTCAATTCCTCCCGCTGCGGAATCTTTTCTTCCTCCCCGGCAAGGTTTTTCCGAAGGGTGTCCAGGGTGATCTTATGGGCAGTCAGTTGGGTCTCGGCCTGGTGATACAGATCCCGGGCTCGCTTTGCGCTTTCGGCCACCGCCAGGTCACGGGTCACCTGTTCTTCCCGGGCGGCAAGCTCACAGGTTTTGGCACCCAGGTCAGCCTCGGTCACAAGGTCGGCGTTGTTCATTTCCTCCACCAGGGCGATAACCTCCCCCACCGGAAGCTTCCCGTCTTTGGCGTCCCGTAGCTTTTCGGCATAGCTTGAACCGGCAGGGCACAAAAGCCCCCCAATATACTGCTTCACGCTGGCGTTGAGGGCGGCATACTCATTTTTCAGTCTCAGGGCTTCCTCCCGCAGGCGGTCCTGCAGGTGTTGGTAGGGTTCGGTGTGGAATATTTTTTGCAGGATTTTTTTTCGTTCCTCGGTGGAGGCCAAAAGGAGCTTCAAAAAGTCCCCCTGGGCGATCATGGCAATGCGGGAGAATTGCTCCTTGTCCACCCCCATGATCTCCACCAGGGCTTTGTTGACCTCCTTGAGCCGGGTGATCACCGACTCGTCCGGCAGAGTAAGCTCGGCGTTGGCACCTTCGGTGGTGGTGCCCTCCCCACGGGTCTTTGGCCGCACGTATTCCGGATTGCGTTTCACAAAATAGCGCTTCCCCCCATAGGTGAATTCCAATTCCACCTGGGTGGGGGTGGCGGGGTCGGCATACATGGAGCGAAGCATACCGCTTTCCCGAATGCCGCCGCTGGTTTCGCCGTAGAGGGCGAAGGTGATGGCGTCGAAAATGGTGGTCTTCCCGGCCCCGGTATCCCCGGTGATCAGATAAAGCCCCCGGGTCCCCAGTTCCTCCATATTCAGTTCAATTCTTCCGGCGTAGGGGCCGAAGGCAGACATGACAAGACGAATGGGTCTCATTCCGATTTCCCCCAAATTTCTTCCATGGTGTGACCAAGGAACTCCTCCTGCACAGGGGTGAGCTCCTGGTTATTTTGCAGAGCATACAGCTCGGCAAACAGGGTCAGGGGGGACTTTTCCTCCACCCCATAAGCCCCTTCGATTTTCCCGGTCTCCCGGGTACGGCGGTTGTCGTAGGATAGCTTCAGAATATGATGATAAATGGCCCGGAGCTTGCCGATGGCATCGGGAATTTCCTCCTCATCGGTGAGGGTAAGGGAAACGTAATCCTCCTGATAGCCGGTGTTGCGGTAAAAGTCCCGGGCAGTCAGCTCTTCGTAGCTGCCCCGGAGCTCCACCACATCCCGCAGAGGGGTCAGGGGAAGCAATTCCAGGGTTACCTCCCCCTTGGGTCCAAGGGTTACCGCCGTCACCGACTTTTTGTGCCGGGCTTCGGATACCGAATACTTCAAGGGGGTACCGGAGTAGCGGATATGCTCACCCCCCACCCGCTGGGGGCCGTGGATATGACCCAGGGCCACATAATCAAAGGGGGCAAACACCTCGGCATCCACGTTGTCACTGCCCCCCACCGCCAGCTCCTCCGAATCGGACAGGGCGGCGCCGGTGACAAACTGGTGGGTCACCAGCAGGTTTCGCACCGAGGGATCCACCCCCATGGCCTCAACGGCCGCCCGCACCCCATCGGTGTAGCTTTCCACGCTTTTCTCCGGGAAGGCGGCCCGCACGTGGGTGGGCTTGACGAAGGGGAGAAGATAGAGACGCACCTCCCCAAATTCGTCATGCAGAACAAAGGGAGACACCTCTCCCCGATAGGCCGGGGCAATGTGAATGCCGCTTCCCGCCATGAGCTGACCCCCGAAGGCCAACCGCTCCGCCGAGTCGTGGTTTCCGGCAATGATATAGACCTGCTGTT
>JAFYNU010000081.1 GCA_017547975.1 Clostridia bacterium | reverse complement strand
GCCTTTCCGTCACAGCACACCAACGGCGTGACCCACAGCATGACGGTAAAGCCCATGGCGTGTAGTTCCTCCACCATGGCCTTGGGATCGGGGAATTTGTGGAAATCAAACTCCCATTGTCCATAACGGGTATGCCAACCCTCGTCAATGATCAGGATTCCGGGTTCCAGCCCATGGTCCACCACCGCGTGGGCGTATTCCAGGACACCCTTTTGGGTGGGGTCATAGGTAAATTCCATCCAGGAATTGTATTGGGCTGTTTTGAAAAATTCCCGGGGCAGCTGTTTTCCCTTTTTCCGGGTCTCCTCGAAGGGAAAATGCTTTTCCATGGCCGCCAGATAGGCATCCCGCAGACAGGTTCCCCCGTCATACAGTTCAAAACCGCTTCCTTCAAAGCACAGCTCCCGATTTTCCACCCATACCTTGAAGGTATGTTCACTCCAGATATATCTCCCCTTACTGGAGAGGAATAGCGGCATCATCTGATTGCCGATCACACGGGTATAATCTCTTTCGTAATGGCTATCTGCGTGAATGGGCATGTCGGTGCCGGTAGCCACCGATCCACCCCAAAAGTATTCATTTTCCAGAAATGCAACACGATATATCATGTTTTCCCCTCTCATTTCATTCTGTTTTTTCTTATTATTATACCGAAAAAACTCCGATTTGTAAAGACGTCGCCCCTTGCATCTTGCAATTTCTTGTGCTACAATGAAAAAACGAAAGGAGGGGACCCCATGCGCATTGCCATTTGTGACGACGACCGGGCTACGGCCGACTATATAGCTTCCCAGGTTTCCGTCTGGGCTATGGGACAGGATGATCCTGTCACGGCGGATATTTTCCCCTCTGCCGAGGCGTTTCTGTTTTGTTATGCCGAGGACAAGGATTACCAGCTGCTCCTTTTGGATATTGAAATGGGGGAACAAAACGGTATCGATCTGGCAAAAACCATCCGCCGGGAAAACGAAGAGGTACAGATTGCCTTCATCACCGGCTACCCCGATTTCATGGCCCAGGGTTACGAGGTTTCGGCGCTCCACTACCTGATGAAACCGGTCGCCCCAGAAAAGCTTTTCGCCCTGCTGGACCGGGCCAAAAGAGCCCTGGCCCGGGAAAAAAGGGCGGTTCTGCTTCCCCTGGAGGGGGAAAGCCTGCGGCTTTTGGTGGAGGATATCCAATCGGTGGAGGCCTTTGACCATCATCTGGAGGTGACCACCGCCCAGGAAGTTCACCGGGTGAAGCTCACCCTGCGGGAAATGGAGGGAATGCTCGAAAATGACTTTGTCTGTGTCTGCCGGGGATGTCTGGCAAACCTCCGCCACATCTGCCGCATCACCAGGACCCACGTGGAACTGGATAACGGCAAGGTCCTGCCGGTGTCCAGGCGAAATTACAACGATGTAAATAAGGCCATGCTCCGTTACCTGAAGGGAGGGAACACCCTATGAAATATCTCTGGCTTCTGCTGCTTCTCCCCGTTTTCCTTCTTTTCTGGTGGTTCCTGCGCTGGTATACCAACCGGCAGGTGGAGAAAAAGCTGGCCGAATGGCAAAATGACCTGGTTACCCGTCATTTTGACGAGGTGGACAATATGTACCGCAAAATGCGGGGCTGGCGGCACGATTACCACAGCCACATCCAGTCCATGAAGGCCATGCTGGCCCTGGGGCAAACCGAAAAGCTGGACGAATACCTTTCGGGCCTGGATCACGATCTGGTGACGGTGGATACGGTGATCAAGACCGGCAACGTGATGGTGGATGCCATTCTGAACAGCAAGCTTTCCCTGGCCGCCGCCCGGGAAATTGCCGTGAATGCCAAAGCCACCGTGCCGGAAAACCTGACGGTGGCCGACGTGGATCTATGTGTGATTTTGGGAAACCTGATGGATAACGCCATCGAAGCCAACCAGCCCATCCAAGCCAAAGAGGATCGCTTCATTCGGGTCTACATTGGTAAACACAAGGATATGTTTTACATTTCGGTCTCTAATGCCGTAGGCGGCAAGCTGAACAAGTGGGCCTCCGGTCACCGGAACCCCATTTATACCACAACCAAGGGCACCGAGGGCCACGGCTTCGGACTTTTACGCATTGACAAGATCGTGGAAAAATACGGCGGCTTTGTGGACCGTCAAAATGAAGAAGGGGTTTTTGCCACCGAAGTGATGCTCCCCATGTAACCACTCACGCGCGAATTTTGACCGTTCGCGCGTGTTTTTCCTTTTTGGGGAGAATCGGTGCTATACTATGCACCAGAAGGAGGTCGATGAACCTTGAAGAAACCAAAACATCCCAAACCCAAATACAACACCCTCCAAAACATCGCCTTCCTGCTGCGGGACATGGCATCCGCCTATCCCCTGCTGGTGGTATTCCTGTTTTTGGAGGCAACCCTTGCGGTACTTTCTCCCCTTTTGAGTCTGTACGTACCCAAGCTGGCCCTGGATCTTGTGACACAGGATGCCGCAACCCAGCAGGTTCTGTGGCGGCTTGGAGGACTTGGCCTTCTGATGGCCCTTGCCATGGCCCTTTCCTCCATGGCGGGACAGGGGAAGTACATCATGTATAACTCCATGCGCCGCTTCTATCTTTATAAGCTTCTGCTCCAATTTCTGGATTGTGACTACCAGCACATCGAAACCCCGGAAGGCCGGGCCAAATACGACCGGGCCCAGCGGGTGTTATGGAACGGAGACGGTTCCGGCACCTCCCAAATGACGGTGGCAAGTCTGGATATCCTCATTGCCATTCTGAGTTTTTTCCTTTATTCCACCATCATTTCCGGTCTGAATCTTTTCATTGTGCTGATTCTGGTGGGACTTTCGCTGATCAGCTTTTTTGCCACCAAATCGGCCCAGGCGTACGAACGCCGCCGCAATCCGGAAATTGACCGGCTTGATGCCCAGGTACAGTATACAGAAGGCATTGCCAACGACCTCAAGCTTGGCAAGGACGTTCGGCTGTACGGCATGGAAAAATGGATTCTCGATTTCGGACTTCACGCCTGCCACCGGTTTGTTGCGGTCTACCGCAAGATCCGCATGCGCTACTTCGGTGCCGGTGTGGTGAACGCCCTGGTCCTCTTCCTGCGGGACGGCTTTGCCTACGGCTATTTGATCTGGCTGGTATCCCGCGGTTTCATCGGCATTGGGGATTTCGTACTGTACTTCGGTGCGGTCACCGGTTTTTCCGGCTTTGTCAGCCGCATTGTGTCCGACGTAAACCAGCTCCATTATGCCAACCTTCAAATGAACGACCTGCGGGCCTTCCTTGACAACACCGACGAGCCCGATCCCGAGCATCCGGCTCCCCTGCCGGACGGACCCTTCTCCATCGAGTTCGATCACGTTTCCTTTTCCTACGCGCCGGACAGTGAACCGGTGCTCCGGGATTTCAGCCTGACCGTTGCGCCGGGGGAAAAGATTGCCCTGGTGGGGGTCAACGGCGCGGGCAAAACCACCATCGTCAAGCTTCTTTGCGGATTTTACAAGCCCGATTCGGGGGAGATCCGCCTGAATGGGATCCCCCTGCAGCACTATTGCAAAAAGGACCTTTATTCCCTGTTTTCGGCGGTGTTCCAGGACATTTTCATCATGCCCTTTACCCTTGCAGAAAATATATCTCTCCAAACCCTGGAAAAGACCGACATGGACCGGGTGGAATCCTGTCTTCGTCGGGTGGGTTTGTGGGATGCCATTGCCTCCTACCCGGAGGGCATCCGGTCCTTCATGCTGAAGGAGGTCATGGACGGCATCGTGCTTTCGGGCGGACAGAACCAAAAGCTTCTCATGGCCAGGGCCCTTTACAAGGACGCCCCGGTTCTGATTCTGGACGAACCCACCGCCGCATTGGACCCCATTGCCGAAAGCGAGACCTACGAAGCCTTCCACACCCTGGCAAAGAATAAAACCTCCCTTTATATTTCCCATCGGCTGGCCTCCACCCGTTTTTGCGACCGCATCGTCTTTTTGGCAGACGGGGTAGCCGCCGAGGTGGGGACCCACGACCAGCTGATGGCACAGGGTGGTGCTTATGCCGAAATGTTTGAGGTACAAAGCCATTATTACAAGGAAGGAGCGGAGGAAACCAATGCGTAAAAAATGCAAAGAAATCTGGGATTCCCTGAAATTGATCTGGGAATTTGACAAGGTGATTATTTTCGTTTCGGTTGCCATGGCCATTGTGGATGCGATCCTCCCCTACGGCGGGATCCTACTTTCGGCCCACGTACTGGACGAATTGGCCCTGGGAAAGGGACTTTTGGAACTGCTTCCGGTAACCCTTGGAACGGTGGGCGGCATATTTGCCCTCTCCGCTCTGCGATCCTTTTTGGAAGAACAACAATTCGTGCACGTGGAGCTTTGCGGTCCGGCCTTCTACGCCAAAAAAGCCAAGCGCACCATGAGCATGGACTACGAACTTTTGGATAGCCCCATGACCAACGCCATCCGTACCCGTATTGAAAACGACAACAACTGGGGTGCCGGCTTCTACTCCATGATCTGGATGCTCCCCTGGCTCATCAGCCGGGTGGTGGGTCTTGTCACCGCCATCCTCATCCTGATCCCCCTGCTTTTGGACAGCACCCTGTTCCATGATCCCCTGGCTCTGCTCTTTTTGGGTCTTTTTGCCCTGGTCATTGTGACAAACAGCATCTTCCACACCCGGCTTAACGAAAAGTTCCAGAAGTTCCGGGATCAAAACAGCTCCGCCCCCAGCTTTTACGGCTACTTTGCCTGGCGCCGTCCCGATTACAGCGCTGGCAAAGACGTACGGATCTACGGCGCCAAGCCCCTGATCAGACACTACTGCGAGCTTTCCTTCCACGAAAAAGAGGTGGGGGACGTGGATTTCACCCGCACCTACACCAAATACCAAAGTCTCAGCGGCTTCACTGCCGGGCTGGCAAGCGGTCTTCTGATGACCTTATCCTACCTTTTCGTGGTACTTCGGGCCATTTCCGGCGCATTTGGCGTGGGAGCGGTGGCAAAATATGCCGCCACTATCTACCGGTTTGCCTCCGACCTGTCGGGCACCATTAACGCCTTCAACGAATACGCCGTGGCCGCCCACCGTCAGGAATCCACCATGGAATACATGAACATTCCCGACGTGCTTTACAAGGGCACCCTGCCGGTGGAAAAGCGGGATGACAACCAGTACGAGCTGGCATTCCACAACGTATCCTTCCAATACCCCGGCAGTGAGGAATACGTGCTGAAAAACGTTTCCCTTTCCTTCAAGGTGGGAGAGCGGCTGGCGGTGGTTGGCATGAACGGTTCCGGCAAGACCACCATGATCAAGCTCTTATGCCGTCTTTACGATCCCACCGAGGGGGAGATTACCCTCAATGGTATCGACATCAAAAAATACCGTTACGAAGAATACCAAAAAATCTTTTCGGTGGTGTTCCAGGACTTCAAGCTTTTGGGCTTCCCTCTGGGGCAAAACGTGGCGGCGGGTATGCAGGTGGACGAGGAATTTGCCGAAACCTGTCTTGCCAAGGCGGGCTTCGGTGAGCGGCTTGCTACCCTGCCCAAGGGACTGGATACCCCCCTTTACAAGGACTTCGACCCGGAGGGAGTAGAAATTTCCGGAGGCGAAGCCCAAAAGATTGCCTTAGCCCGGGCCCTTTACAAGGACGCTCCCTTCATCATCCTGGACGAGCCCACCGCCGCATTGGATCCCATTGCGGAATACGAGATCTATTCCACCTTCAACGAGATCGTGGGGGAAAAGACCGCCATCTACATTTCCCACCGGCTCTCCTCCTGCCGCTTCTGCGACGAGATCCTGGTCTTTGACGAAGGCCGGGTGGTGCAAAAGGGCAGCCACGAAAGCCTTCTTGCAATTGAGGAGGGTAAGTATCACAAACTATGGACCTCCCAGGCGCAATACTATACCTAAAGAATGCCAAAAGGGACAGAGAACAAGGTTCTCTGTCCCTTTTTTATGATTTTTATACCGCTTCCCCGTTTCGGAATACCTTTTTGATATTTTTTTCCGATTTGGAGCGGGGCACCATCACTTCATGGCCGCAGCCGGTGCATTTCAGCTTGAAATCCGCCCCGGTACGAAGACACAGGAAGGTCTGTGCACCGCAGGGATGCTTTTTCTTCATTTCCAGAATATCGCCCACCTGAATATCCATAATTCGCCTCTTTTTCCAATGCTGTTTCGGGGTATATTTCCCCTTCCTTTCTTCCACAATAGGCTTGCAGAATGCGAAAGGAAGGAATCAATCATGCCCACACAAATTACCGCCCAATTCAACGACGTCAACACCGCCGACCTGGCGCTCCGGGACCTGGAAAGCCTGGGGATCCCGGTTTCAAATCGAGAAACCCACTCCATGCTGTTTCCCGGTTCCGACCGGGGTGTCACCAATCTGGCCTTCGGGGAGGCCGACCGTTTTTCGCCCCCTCCCCTGGGGGATGGCGGTACCCTGCTTTCCATGCGGATTCCCACCGTGGTTCCCTTCGACGTGGGGAATGCTCTTCACGATCGGGTTTCCGGCCGGGTGCAGGTTTCCCTGACGGTTCCCGACGAAGCCAAAAACAGGGCCGAAGCCTGCCTGGTCAATCGGGGCGGCAGTCACGTCAGACTGTCTTAGGCCAGGGGATAGATCACCAGCCGTTCGGGGCTGTAAAGGAAGTCGTAGACAAGGGTTACCCCTTCGCTGACGGTTTCCCCAATATCCACACCGTAGGCCATCAGCTCCAGCCGCCCGTCGGCATAGAGGCCGAAGGCGCCGCCGCTGCGGGGGACGAAGTCAACGGTATTTTCCCGCTTGGCAAATTCTTCCGATTCCAAGGTTTCTTCATCCATGATGAAGATCTGGGTGGCGGTGAAGTAGGAAATACCGCCGTATTTATACACCGCTCTGGGGGGCTTTGCACCGTAAACCCCATCCGCAACCTTCTGTGCCGCTCCATCCTTCAGGAGCCAGAGGGTCGCTTCGTACCCTTCGGTTGCCCCGGTCAGGAAATAGTAGCCATCGGGGGTGGCAAGGGTTTGGGTGGGGTCATAGTCCCCCGCTTCGGTGACGGCACCATCCTTGTGGCAAAGGAGCTTACCGTCCCGGAAGCCGTAGGTCACGCCATCCTTGGCATAAGCCCAATCCGCTTTTTCTACAGAGCTAAGTTTTTCGGTTTCCAAAGAATACAGATAGCAGTTTTCCCCGTCGTAAACGGCCAGGGTTTCCGCCAGACTCTTCCCCACGGGAAGCAGACGGCCGGTGGCATTCTCCAGGGTCACGTCCGGTTTGGTCTCGGTGCCGGATGCAATATCATACACCACCAAGGCGCCGTTTTCGGTCCAGTAGAGTTTTTCCCCGTAGGATACGTAGTTTTCCATAGCCAGCGGGGTCGCCTCAGCCTTACCCGACAGGGTCTTCACCCGAATGGCTTCGTGCCCCTGGAAGCAGATGGCGCCGTTGGCGGCAAAATACACACCCTCCCCATCCGCATTCAGGAAGCGGAAACTTGCGGGGTCGATCTTTTCCATCACCTTTTCGGGGGCGCCGCCGTATGCCATGCGGTAAAGGTTACCCTCCGCAAAAAGGTAGGCATAGCTTTCGATCTCCACGTAGGGGGGATTTTCCGGGTCGAAATCTACCCCGGTCATTACCTCCTCATACTGGGCGCTGTCCTCGGTGCGAAGCAGGCGGCCGTCCTCGGTACATACAAAAACACTGCCAAGAGAATAGTAAATGGTGGAAACACCCGAAAGCATTTTCTGTTCGGGCTCCAGGTAGCTTTTGTAGTAGAGAACGTCCCCTTCCAGGTAGAAGGCGGAGCCGGAGGCCAGGGGGACGATATTTTTGAACATGGTGCCGCTTTCACTGCCTTCGGCGGTGAAGGTGGGCGAATCGGTGTTGGTCAGGAATACCTGGCCCTCCTTTTGGTAAAGGATCATACCGTCCTGGGGACGGCTGACGTAGGGACCCGCCGCCGTTTCCCGGCAGGAGGTCATGCAAAGTACCATCAGAATCGCCAGGCCCAGAACGGCCAGGCGGCGAAGAAAAGCGTGGTTCATTTGGTGTCGATTCCTTTTATTTCCACGTTGTCGATGCCATTTGCCGAAAACTCGGTGTAATATTCCCGGATGAGATCGTCCAGTTCTTCCCGGTCTGCTCCATCCACGTCCTTATCCCGCAGATCCCGGCGGGCCAGTTCTTCCGACAGAATGCTGAAGAACATGGAGTCCTCGTAATCCATGATCACCTCATGAATACCCCCATCCACGTAGGGTTGGGAGGGGATGGTGCCATAGGAGGTCACGTCTGCCAGCTCGGTCATGCCCTCCTTGGCGGCGGCAAAAAACACCTTGGACTCCACCTCGTCGTAGGGGGTGATCCGGGCATCCCCCCGGGGGGCGTTGATCACCCAGTTGCCCACGTACACCAGGTCGCAAAGCAGGCGGAGCTGTGTTTTTGTCAGTGAAATTTCCATGTTATATTCCTTTCATTTAGTCCTGATCCAGCATTTCCAGCTTGGACTTCTTCGGCAGGGGCTTGCTGTCCCCATGCCGAACCAGAATCATGGTGCCAAAGGCCAGGGCCACAAATACCGTGGCGTAGGGGAAGAGGGACACCATTCCCACCCCATCCATAAGAAGACCGCTGAGGTAGGGGGTCAGGGTCTGGGCTGCCATGCTGGCGGTATAGTAGAAGCCGGTATATTTGCCAACGTCACTGTCCCCGGCAAGTTCCACCACCATGGGGAAGCTGTTGACGTTGATGGTGGCCCAGCCGATACCCGCCATGATGAACATCAGGTTCATAACAATGGCAGGGCTGCCCTCCCGCATAAAGGAGGCCACCAGGAAGGAGGTGCCCAGGAGAATAATACCGGTCATGATGGTCTTTTTCCGGCCGATTTTAGAAGCCAGAGCACCCACCGGGATGTAGGAAATGATGGCCGCCACGTTGGCAAGCATCAGGGTCATGTTATAGTCCAGATTCAAAACTTCCCCGGCATAAACCGAGTACTTGGAGGTCACGGCGTTGTAGCCCATGAACCAGAAAACCACCGAGGCCAGAATAAACACCAGGGAGCGGAATTCCGCCTTGGAAAGACGGCGCTTACCCCCCTTGGGCGCATCCTCCTCCGGCTTGTTATCCAGGCCGAATTTGCGGCTTTCCTCCTCCATTTCCCGGACAAAGCGGGGCTCCCGCACCTTCCACAGGAA
Source organism: Clostridia bacterium (assembly GCA_017547975.1). GTDB lineage: Bacteria > Bacillota > Clostridia > Oscillospirales > QAMX01 > RUG11797. The sequence goes on along the minus strand of JAFYNU010000081.1, from coordinate 1,523 downwards.
GACACCCAGGGCCAAAAGCATCACCAGCACCACCACACCGAAGAAGCCCTGGTAGGACATGAGGGCGTTTTTGGCACTGCCGGTGGAAAACACGATTCCCAGAACCAAAACCAGAATACCGCCGGAGGTTCCCATCAGGTTGATGATGGCGTTGGCCTTGGAACGCAGGGGCTTGATGGTTACGTCGGGCATCAGGGCCACCGCCGGAGTACGGAAGGTCGCCATGGCAATGAGAACCAGAAGCAGAAGACCGATGAAGAGCACCAGGGTTTCGGGGTGCTCATCGGTGGTATCGGCGGCGTAAGCCTGACGGGCAGGCACCACGTAATTGATGTAATCGGGATTATTCTCCCCATTTTCCTGGGTGCGGATGGCAACGAACTCTTCCTTGGTGAATTTTTCGGTCAGAACGTATTCTTCCCCCACGGGGGTCTTGAGGGGTTCGTCGTAGTCGTGTTCATAGAGCGCTACCAGTGATTCCTCAGTATCCACCTTGGCCACGTCCCCCAGGTTCTTCAGCTGAGCCACGTCGGCAAAGGTCAGGGCGATTACCGCCGCCACCGCAAGCAGGGTTCCCCCCAGGATATAGGGGGTGCGGCGGCCCATGGGGGTTTTGGTTTTGTCGCTGAGGGCACCGAAAAGGGGCAGAAGGAACAGGGCAAACAGGTTATCCAGGGCCATGATAATGCCCGAAACCGACTGGGACATACCGAATTTATCGGTCAGAATCTTGGGTACCAGGGTGTCGTAAGCCTGCCAGAAGGTACAGATCAGGAAAAATGCAAAGCCAACAAAAAGCACACGTTTGGTATTCAGTTTCATTTTGTCATTCCTCTTCCATTTATATTCTGTTTACGGTTCTTTTTTGCCGCCGGGTACAGCCCCAGCATGGAAACGGCATATTCCGCCGATGCCATCAAAAGAAGCAGCAGGGGCAGAAGAAGCAGCCAGCCAAGGCTCCATTCCCATAACCCCTTCTCCCCCACCAGCATGACGTCGAAGAAAAAATAGGGATGATGGGGCAATTGACGGCCGACGATCCAATAGGCCAAGGGAACGATCCCTCCGGCGATCAGGGTCTTTGCCCCGCCGGCGCCCCGTCTGCCAAGCAGAATCCAGCCAATCAGGATGGCGAAGGGGATCATACGTCCCACCAACCGGTAAAGAGTCTCCTCCGGCATCGTCCCCCCTGTCATCTGCACCTGCATGGGGAACACCCAATACTCCAGAATCAGCATATAGAGCGCAGTGCAAACCAGGTTGCTTTCCAAAATATCTCCCGGGAGGAAGCTCCCCCTTTTTCGGATCACCAGCCTGAGTCCCAGGCAGAGATAGGTAATTATTCCCAGAAGGCAAAGCCATAATTCCAGCCGTATCCAGGCTTCCCTGCCCCAGGTGGCGAAGGCCCCAACAAGACCTGCAGCCATCATAAGCGTCAGCAGCATCAAAAGACACAACCGGATCTGTTTTCGTTTTGTCATATCGTTTTGGCCGGCCAAGCCGGCAAAAACCCTTTCCTTTTC
>JAFYNU010000080.1 GCA_017547975.1 Clostridia bacterium | reverse complement strand
GATGCGGCAGAGTTGATTCATTCCGCCGTAGGGCGGGGGTTTACTCCCGCCGCGGTAATAACGCGGGCGGCGGGCCGGGAGACCCGGCCCCTACGAAGGGGAAAACCGACCGGGCATGGTTGTAGGGGTGGCGTTGCGTAAGCAACGACGGGGTTCGCCACCGTAGGTGGCATTGTGGCGTTGCGTAAGCCACGACGGGGGTGGTGCGTTAAGCACCGGGGGAGATATCGAAGATATCAATCGTCCCCCGAAGGGGACAAAACGATTGCCCACATCGGCCCGTCGGCGGGCGGATTTCCGTCATTTCCATTCCTTCGGTATGGGGTAGCGGTGCCTGATGCCAAGGCGGGAGACGCAGTAGTTGAATTTTTCCACGTCCTCCGGCCGGGGTTTTCCCGTGGGGGTATGGGTATTGTCGGCACAGCTGCCGTTATGGAGATGCCACCAACCGATGTCCTTGAAGTGGTAGCTTTCCCCATCCCCCACCCCGCCGCAGGCAAAGGCGGCAGGCACGTTGGGTCCCGCCAGCATGGCGGCCTGCAGATGGGCAAAATGGTCGGTATAAACCTCCCTGGGCAGACAGTTATGGGCTACGCAGACGGCGGCGGCAAGTCCCGCCACCTCCCCCAGCATACCCAGGGTACGCATAACCCGGATGGCAGAAAAGGCCACGTGGCTGGAGCTTACCAACCGACCCCCGATGAAGAGGTTGGGCACGTCCCGGGCATAAAGGCACCGATAGGGCACCGGACAAAGCAACGCCTGGTTTTTGTGGTAGGCGAAGGAGCGGAAGGCCTCCCCAAACCTTTCGGCGTTGATGGGCTCGGGATAGTGGATATCGATACCCCAGGATACGCAGGCGGTACCGTCGGGCTGGATGGGCACCTCCCCTTCCAGGTCGTGCTGGGTCAAAACATAGTCCCCCACCACCCGATAGGCTTCCCGCTTGCCCCCCAGGGGGGAGACCCAGCGGATTTTCGATTTGGCAAAGCGCTCCCGGGTTTGACAATGGTTTTTCTGGAAGGACCAGTTGGCATAGATGGCCCGGAGGCCGTAGTCCCGGATGTATTCGGTTTCGTGCACCATGTCCCGGGTGAAGCCGGTTTCCTGTTCCCAGTCGCCGCTTTTGCAGTTGAGGTAGCTGTCCTCGTCAAAGTCCAGCCCCCAATCCAGGTCGGGGAAGGGACATTCCTCTTCTTCCTCCTCCGAATACCAACGGATGGATTGGCCCATAACCAAGTTTTTGTGTTCCTCGGGGGCCAGTTCCTCCCCAAAATCTGCCTTGGCATCGTTGCCGTACATCATGGCGGCACCGCCCAGCCGGGCCAGGATGCCGTCCCCGCTGCAATCGGCAAAGAGCTTGCCGCAAATTCTGGTCTTTTCCCCGGTTTTGGTGTCGGTGGCGATGACGGCGGCAATGCGGTCCCCCTCTTTTTCCAGGGCTGTAACCGATTGCCACAGCATCAGATGGCATTTTTCCCCGGCAGAGGGCACTTCAAAAGCAAAGGCTTTCCGGGCGTCCTCAAAATAGGCTTCCTTGTAAATGGAGGGGTTCCCCATCACCGGGGCGATCTCCTTGACGATATCCCCCAGGTGTTCATAGGGCTTGTGGTTGATCTGACCGCCCATGCAGACCCGGACTTCCGAGCTGTTACAGCCCCCAAGCACCCCACGGTCCTGGATGAGAACGGTTTTGACTCCGCTTCGGCTGGCGGCCAGGGCGGTGCAAATACCCGCAATGCCGCCCCCAACCACCACCAGGTCGTAGATAACGGGGTGTTCCGCCGTGATATTCGGGCGGTATTTTTCCGCATCCCCCGGTTCGCCGGCTTCGGTGGTGAGCAAAATGGCGTCACACCGACCGTTGAAGCCGGTCAGGTCGTGCAGGGCAACGGTGTGCTCCCCGGGAGCCAGTTCCACCGTCCCGGCGTACTGGAAGCCCCATTCGGCTCCCTTGGTACCCAGGATTTCCCCGGTGGCAACACCGTCCAACAGAATTTCAAATTTTCCCGCCGGGTCCTTTATCCCCCAGGCGGCGGTCCAGTCCCGGGTGCGGGCATACGCGTAGTAGCGGCCCCCCTGGGTCACGCTGAATTTGCCAACCGCGTCGGCCACCGGGACGCCGTAACCGTGGGCCATCAGGTAGGCGGAGCCCATCTCCATGATGGATTGGGTATCGTTGACCCAACCGCCGTATTCCCCAAAGCTTTCGGCTTCGATCCAGATTCGTGCCATATTGCCTCCTATCGGATGATTTCCCGCACCTTTTGTAACAGTTCTTCCGCCAGCAGGCGGTAACCCTCCGGCGTCAGGTGGACCCCGTCGGCCAAAAGGAGGTGGGCGTTGTCCCTGGTCAGGGAGTAAAGATCCACCACCGGAAGGCGGTATTTTTCGGCAATCGCCTCCACCGCATGGTTCCGGGCAACCACCCGGGCGTCCCGGTCGGGGTTTGCCACGTGGGTGGACAGGAGCAGGAAAATCGGGGTTTCCGGGAATTCCTCCAGAAGGAAGGTCACCAGCTTTTCGTACCCGGCGGCATATTCGGTAGAATCCTCCAAGTGGAAGCCGTGGAGGCCGTTATTGAAGAGGATGACGGCCCGCTCCCCCTGCTGGGCGGTGAAAAGACGGAGGGAATCGGCAAAGTACGGGTTATCCACCGCCTTGGAGGTACCGAAGCCGTCAAAAAAGATCTGCCCCTGGGCAATTTCGTTGAGTTGGGGTCGGGTTCCGCAGGAGATGGAGTCCCCCACATAGAGCACCCGGGGCACCCCGTTGGTTCTGGCGTGTTCCCACCACACGTTATCCCATTCGTAGGTTTCCAGTTTGTCGGTGCGGTCGGTATATTCGTAGGTAAACTGACTCATAGCTTTCCTCCTATCAGGCCGGCTTCCCGCCAATCCTTTTCGGCGTTACGGTAATCCTCCTCCCCGGGGCTAAAGTCGGGGTGGCTGCAGCAGGGCATGGTGGCATTGCCGTTTTCGTCGGGGAAGGGGGATTCGGTGTCGTTTTCCCAGAGCTTCCGTTCTTCTTCCGAGGTAAAATCGGGGATTTTGTACTCCTTGCCCCCCTCCTGGGAACTGCGGAGGGCCAGAACGGCGGTGGCCGACATGGAAACCGAGCGGTAGACGTTGAAGAAGGGTTCCACCCCTTCGGTGACGTATTTCATAAAGTGATAGGCAACCCAGAAGTCGCCGCCGCCGTGGCCGGCGTCCCCGGGCATCTTGTTCATTTCCTCATCCTCGTACCATCTGGCGGGATGGATGGCCACTTCGGTCTCCCCTTCGGGTACGTTCCAGGGGTTATACTGTACCCGCACCTCCTCCAGGGTGCCGCGGATGTTTTCCATGCTTCCCTTTTCGCCGCAGATGCGGTACCAGTTGCCGTGACCGCCCCAGGCGGCAACGCCGGTGACCCGGGCCAGGGAGCCGTCCTCCATTTCGCACAGCATGATGGCCGCCATATCCCCCACCTGGCAGGCGGTGCCCCGGAGGGTGTCGGGGGCGAACACGCACTTGCAGTTCACTGCCTTCAGGGAATTGCCGGTGATGTAGAGAATGGGAGCCAGGGCGTGGGTCAGATAGTAGGACCGGGGGAGCCAGTTACGCCAATGGAGGCGTCCCGGAGCCAGCATATTTTTGTCGTGGGGGGTGACCGGGTGGTTGTACTCCCCTTCGCAATAGAGGGCCTTGCCGAAGTTCCCGGTTTCAAACCGGCGCTTCATTTCCATGTTGCAGGCAAAGAAGGGGTAGTTTTCGGCCAGCATATACTTGCATCCGGTTTTTTCCACCGTCCGGCAAAGCTCCACGCACTCCGCCATGGTCAGGGCGGGGGTGCATTCGCTGAGCACGTGGATGCCCCGCTCCATGGCCTTCACGGCAAAGGGCACGTGCTCGCAGAAGTAGTTACAAAGCATCACCGCATCCATGCGGCCGCTTTCGATGAATTCGTCGAAGTTGTCGTAGACCGCAATGTCCGGGTTGGCATCCAGGAGATCCCGGATCCCCTCCAGGGAACGGGGATTGTTGTCGCAGACCGCCGTGACCTTCGAGCCCGGCAGGTCGTTGAAAAGATTGGCATAGCCGCCGCCCCGCAGGGTTCCCAAAATACCGATTCGCATGATTTTCTGTTCCATAGTTCATACTCCTCCTTCATATCCGGATATATCGGGTTGTTACCCCTATTATACGACCCCAAACGCAAAAAAGCAAGGCAGAGCCTTGCTTTTTCACGCTAAATGCACTTGATATATTCGTCCATATTGTTGACCGCCGCCACCACCGTGTGGGCATCGTGTCCCATGACGTCGTCGGGGAGATAGTCGGCTTTGATGCCCAGGTTTTGGAGGCTTGCCAGATAGAGGG
>JAFYNU010000079.1 GCA_017547975.1 Clostridia bacterium | reverse complement strand
GGATCCCGACTTCTTCTTCCACCAGGCAAGCGGTCTCTGGTACATGACCATCTGCCGCCTGATGGATACGCCGGAGGGGAAGAAGTATCGCTACGTGCTTTTCAAGTCCCACGATCCCTTCAACGGGTACGAATACGTCACAAATTCGGTGGAAGGGGAGGAAACCGGCGGATCTCTGATTCCCTGGAACGGGGGCATCGCCTTCGTCTGCGGAAGCGATTTTTCCAAGCGGGCCCAGTACCACGTGTACGCCCTGCCGGATTTTGAAAACTGGAACCCCCTCCAGCCCGATTTTGACGACGGAGGATTCCGGGGGTGGGGTACCATCATCCCCATCAAAATGGGTAGCCGCACCCGGGTCTTCTGGCTCACCTTCGACCGAAGCCTGGGCAGCAGCTATAACTGGAGCTACGGCAATCTCTATTGCTTCGAAGCCACCGACGTGAATTGAGTGATTGCAAGCCGTCCCGATTTGGGGCGGCTTGCTTGTTATTTTGGGGCATCCGTGCTATCATAGACACAAAAAACAGGGAGGTATCGCCATGGGCAGAGCCATGTTTGAACCGGTTTTTTCTGAAATATTCCCCTTTTGGTGGGAACTTCCCGAGGGGGATAAGGATTATCTTTGCAGCTTTTCGGCGGCCATGACCTACCCCCGGGGGAGCACCGTCCACGACGGAGACGGTTGTAGCGGGGTGTTTTTCGTGCGGAAGGGTTGCCTTCGGGTCTATATGTTATCCGAAGGGGGCAAGGAGGTTACCCTCTATCGCCTTCACGCGGGGGATATGTGTATGCTGGCGGCCTCCTGTGTGATCCAGGCCATCACCTTCGACGTGATGGTGGATGCGGAGGAAAACACCGAATGCTACACCATCGACGGGGCCGCCTTCCAGACGGTCAGCGAAAAAAATCCCAAGGTGAAAATTTTTGCCCTGGAAACCGCCGTCAGCCGCTTTTCCGACGTGATGTGGGTCATGCAACAGATCCTTTTCATGGGGGTGGATACCCGCCTGGCCATCTTCCTTTTGGACGAGGCCTCCCGCACCGGGAGCGACACCATCCTCCTGACCCACGAGCAGATCGCAAAATACATGGCCTCCGCCAGAGAGGTGGTCAGCCGGATGCTGAAATATTTTGTGGCCGAAGGCATTGTGGAATCCTCCCGAAAGGGAATCAGAATCCTGGACAAAACCCGCCTCCGTGAGGTGGCGCGGGGATAGAGCCAAGTGTGCAGAAAATCCAAAACGCAGGATATGATCGTAGGGGACGGGTTTACCGTCCCAAAAATCCGGAGGGATGAACCTTCTTTTTGAGAGAATTGGATGATGATATGAAAGAACCAAGAAGGAAACCAAACCGGCTGATAAATTATGATTACAGTAGTAATGGAGCCTATTTTGTCACAATATGTACAGAAAAACGCAAAAAGTTGTTTTGCGAGATCGTAGGGGACGGGTTTGCCGTCCCATTGCAACCAGGTATTGTTGCGGCTCAATGGGTAGAGAAGATACCAATCCAGTATCCCGTAGTTTCTGTAGACCATTATGTTGTGATGCCAAATCACATACATTTATTGCTTCGCTTTGAATCTGTACAAGGGACGGCAGACCCGTCCCCTACGTTGGGTGCGGTGGTAGGATGGTACAAATACCAGGTAACCAGGGAACTCTGCAATGGGTTGGATAGCCGGGCACGGGTATTCCAACGTTCCTATCACGACCATGTGATCCGGGGAGATGCAGATTACCCAAAAATATGGGAATATATTGACACCAATCCCCTGCGCTGGACTTTGGATTGTCACTACGTGCCATAAGAACATATTGATACTAAAAAATCGCTGAATTTTCTTGCGATATGAGAAACTTTGTGGTATAGTATGAAGGTGGAAACCAAATACCCCTATGGGGGAACGAAATACATCAAAAACGGAGGAAATACTCATGTCCTACATGGAAGCAAAGGCCAAATATGCGGCCCTTGGCATGGATACCGATGCCGCCATTCAAAAACTGATGACCGTCCCCGTGGCTCTGCACTGCTGGCAGGGCGACGACGTGCGCGGATTCGACACCGATCCCAATAAGCCCCTCACCGGCGGTATCCAAACCACCGGTAACTACCCCGGCCGCGCCAGAACCCCCGAAGAACTCATGGCCGACCTGGACGTGGTGCTGAAGCTCTGCCCGGGTATGAAGAAGATGAATCTCCACGCCTGTTACGCCATTTTTGAGGATGGCGAATGGGCCGACCGGGATAAGCTGGAACCCAAGCACTTTGCCAAGTGGGTGGAATTCTGCAAGGAACGGGGCCTGGGCTGTGACTTCAACCCCACCTATTTCTCCCATCCCATGTGCGACCCCCTGACCCTGTCCAGCCCCAACGACGAAACCCGCAAGTTCTGGATCGAACACGGCAAGGCCTGTATCCGCATTTCCCAGTACCTGGCGGAAGAACTGGGTCAGCCCTGTATCATGAACATCTGGACCGGCGACGGCTTCAAGGATCACCCCGCCGACCGTATGGGTCCCCGTGTCCGTTACAAGGAAGCCATTGACGAGATCCTTTCCGAACCCTTCGATTTCGATAAGGTGAAGCCCTGCGTGGAATCCAAGGTCTTCGGCATCGGCGTGGAAGCCTACACCGTGGGCTC
>JAFYNU010000078.1 GCA_017547975.1 Clostridia bacterium | reverse complement strand
GTCAGACCGTCGATCTTCAGGTCCATCTGGATGGCGGTGATGCCGTCCTTGGTACCGGCAACCTTGAAGTCCATGTCGCCGAAGAAGTCTTCCACGCCCTGGATATCGGTGAATACCAGTTCACGGTCGCCTTCGGTAACGAGACCGCAGGAGATACCGGCTACCGGGGCCTTGATGGGAACACCGGCGTCCATGAGGGCCAGGGTAGAACCGCAAACGGAACCCTGGGAGGTGGAACCGTTGGAGGAGAGAACTTCCGAAACAAGGCGGATGCAGTAGGGGAATTCTTCCTCGGAGGGGATGACGGGTTCGAGAGCTCTTTCAGCCAGAGCGCCGTGACCAATTTCGCGGCGGCCGGGGCTTCTGGAGGGACGGGCTTCGCCAACCGAGTAGGCCGGGAAGTTATAATGATGCATGTATCTCTTGGTTTCTTCTTCGGAGATACCGTCGATGAGCTGCTGGTCGGCAACGGTGCCCAGGGTGGCAACCGTCAGAACCTGGGTCTGGCCACGGGTGAACATACCCGAACCATGGGTTCTGGGCAGAACGCCAACTTCGGCGGCCAGGGGACGCACTTCGTAGAGGTTACGGCCGTCAACACGCTTGCCTTCGTCTAAGAGCCAACGGCGAACCACGGTCTTTTCCAGCTTGTAGAGGCAGTCCTCGATGGAAGAGCCGGCTTCGGGGTTGGGGTAGGTTTCGTCGAACTTTTCGTGGACGTCCTTATTCAGGGCAGCCAGGCGTTCTTCACGGACGATCTTGTCGTCGGTATCCATGGCGTACTTCATGCCGTCGGTGGCGTAAGCCGCAATGGCGTCGTACATATCGTGATCCACTTCCACCACGGGGTAGCCCTGCTTGGGCTTGCCGATTTCGGCACGGATGGCGTTGATGAATTCACAAACGCGCTTGTTTTCTTCATGGGCCAGCATGATGGCGTTGTACATCTTTTCTTCGTCCACCTGGTTGGCGCCGGCTTCGATCATGACGACCTTCTTTTCGCTGGAGGCGACGGTGAGGGAGAGGTCGCTCTTTTCACGCTGGGCAGCGGTGGGGTTGATGCAGTATTCGCCGTTGACCATACCCACAGCAACGCCGGAGATGGGGCCAAACCAGGGAATATCCGAAATGGTGATGGCAATGGAGGTGCCGATCATGGCGGTCACTTCGGGGGAGCAATCGGGGTCAACGCTCATGACGGTGTTGCAGATCACAACGTCGTTGCGCATATCCTTGGGGAAGAGGGGACGGATGGGGCGGTCGATCACACGGGAAGCCAGGATGGCCTTTTCACCGGGGCGGCCTTCGCGGCGCAGGAAGCTGCCGGGGATTTTACCCACCGAGTAGAGCTTTTCTTCAAAGTCTACCGAGAGGGGGAAGAAGTCGATGCCATCCCGGGGGGCGGCAGACATGGTGGCGGTGGTCAGAACGGCGGTTTCACCATAGCGAACCAGGCAGGCGCCGTTGGCCAGACCGGCCATCTTACCGGTTTCCACCTTCAGGGGACGGCCGGCGAGTTCCATTTCGAATACACGGAAGCCATTAAACTGCATGGACTTCATGTCAAGAACAGAATTGGACATGGGATTTTCCTCCTAAAAATATAGAGTGTTTTCCCACCCGCCGTTTAGCACTTGAAACAACGACACAGAGCCCTGTGTCCCTCTTTCAACTACTAAATGGCAAGCAGGATAGGATTTGCTGCCGTAAGCCAATCGAGGCCTACGGCAGCTCTCAGAAATTTCGGATTACTTACGGATGCCGAGCTTGGCGATGCAGGCGCGGTAGCGTTCGATATCCTTGCGAGCAAGGTAATCGAGCAGGTTGCGGCGATTACCAACCATCTGCAGAAGACCACGGCGGGAATGGTTATCCTTGGGGTGGAGCTTCAGGTGACCGGTCAGATCGTTGATTCTGTAGGTCAGAATGGCGATCTGGACTTCAGGAGAACCGGTGTCGGTTTCGTGAGTGCGGTTAGCTTCGATGATCTGCTGTTTGATTTCCGGAGTAAGCATGCGTTTTTTCACCTTTCAGTTTCTAAATTTTGCGCGTACCCGCTTGTCATGGTAAGCGGTGGGTGAAATACTCTTCTGATGAAAAGCTTTGTCCGCAAACTTTGCCAAGGGGCCACACTGGGAAATATAATATCACATCTTTTCGAAAAAGTAAAGGGAAACTCTATACATTTCCGAAAAAAAGTTGTATAATAGTAGGCAAGAGAAGTGGGACCGATTTGCTCAATTGAACAATAGGGCCCAATAACGACTGTCAAGGAGGGAGTTTTTGCGTTATGACTAAAAAAATGTTGATTGCGGAAGATGATTCCAACATTGCGGTTCTTCTCCGTCTCTATATGGAAAAAGAAGGTTATGAGGTTACCATCGCCGCCGACGGCGGGGAAGCGCTCCACCTTTACCGCACTCTTCGTCCCCACATTATCCTTTTGGACGTGATGATGCCGGTGGCAGACGGATGGCAGGTTTGCAACGAAATCCGCAAGGATAGCGACGTTCCCATTATCATGCTGACCGCCCGGGGCGAAACCGGCGACAAGGTGTCCGGTCTGGACAGCGGTGCCGATGATTACATCGTCAAACCCTTCGAAATGAGGGAGGTTATCGCCCGGGTCAATGCCGTTATGCGCCGGACCACGTCCGCCGAGTCGGTGAATACCCATTCGGTTTCCTTTGATAACCTGATTATCAATCTGGACAACTATCAGCTTTATCTGCGGGGTAAGCTGGTGGACGTACCCCCCAAGGAAATCGAACTGCTTTATTTCCTGGCTTCTAACCCCCACAAGGTATTCACCCGGGAACAGCTCCTGGATCACGTCTGGGGCTTTGAGTACACCGGTGACACCCGCACGGTGGACGTACACATCAAGCGTCTGCGGGAAAAACTGGATGGGGTCAGCAACAGATGGATGCTGAAAACCGTATGGGGTGTGGGTTACAAGTTTGAGCTTGTCAATTTATGAGAAGTCTGTACCAGCGGCTGTTCATTCGGGTTCTTCTGGTCCTTTTGTGCAGTTTCCTGATCCTAAGTATTTCCCTTTTTCCTCAGCTTTATCGCTATTCCGAACGGCAAACCAAATTGATGCTGCAACGCAGTGCCGAACGCATTGCCAGCACCATTGTCCTATATTTTGAAACCTCCACCGTTCCAGTGGAAAACCTGGCGGAAATCGTTCGTTCCTCGGCAGAGGAAACCGATGCGGAGGTTCTGATCGTCAATCTGCAACGGGAAGTTTTGATTCACGCCAACAAGGATCGGTTTGAGGAGGTTTTTTCCACCTACACCTACGCCCCTGTCCGTCAGATCGAGTCGGACTTTCCCGACCGGGTAGCCAAGGAGGGGCTTTCTTCCGAATTCAGCTCCTTGAATGGTTTTTACCCCGAAGCCTGCTACACGGTAGGGGTTCCGGTCCATTCCCAGGTCAACGACAGCCTTTACGGCACCGTTCTGCTTTCCACCACCTCTTCCTTTCTGAACGCCCTGTCTCAGGATTTGGTGGTGATTGCACTGTCTTCCCTGGGCATTGCCACCATTGCCGCCCTGCTTTTGACCTATTTCATGGCACGGAGAATTGTCTCCCCCATCAATGCCATGAGCCAGGCCGCAACCGCCTTTTCCCGTGGGGATTTCTCAACCCGTATCCCCGTCACCGGTTCGGACGAAATCACCAATTTGAGCAAGGCCTTCAACGAGATGGCCGCCAATCTGGAAAAAGCTGAAACCAGCCGACAGGATCTGATCACGAATATCACCCACGAGCTCAAGACCCCCATGACCACCATCTCCGGGTTTATCAATGGCATTTTGGACGGCACCATCCCCCCGGATCGTCAGAGCCATTACCTGCAGATTGTTCTGATGGAAACCAAACGGCTTTCCCGCATGGTCTCCCAAACTCTGCTTGCCACCCGCCTCTCCTCCGGGGAGGAGAAGTTGGTTATGCGGCCGGTGGACCTGGGTGAAATCATGCGCCGTACCCTTTTGGGCTTTGAGGACGCCGTCAACAGGAAAGACCTTTCCTGTGCCGTGCAGATTCCCGATTCCCCCACCATGGTGGAAGCCGATGAGGATTCCATGGTTCAGGTTCTCTACAACCTCATCGACAACGCCATCAAGTATGCCCCTCCCCGGGGCCACCTTCGGGTATCCCTTCGCCGGGGCGGCGGACGGGCTTACGTGGAGGTTTACAATACCGGCGTCGGTATTTCCAAAGACGCCCTGCCCCATATTTTTGATCGCTTTTACAAGGCAGACTCTTCCCGCGGAATCAACAAGGAAAGCTTCGGATTGGGGCTTTATATCATCAAAACCATTTTGAATCGTCACAACACCGACATCCACGTAGAAAGCGAGCCCGGTGTTTACTGTATTTTTTTCTTTGATCTGCCCCTGGTATGATCAACAATTTTCTGTTTTTTGGAGATAATGATTATGTTTTTTGACGTTATTATTGTTGGTGCAGGTCCCGGCGGCATTTTTTCCGCCTACGAACTGACACAGCGCCGCCCCGACCTGAAGGTGGCGGTATTTGAAGCCGGCCATCCCCTGGCCAAGCGCAAGTGCCCCATTGACGGGGACAAGATCAAAGCCTGCATCGGCTGTAAAAGCTGCTCCATCATGAGCGGTTTTGGCGGCGCCGGCGCTTTCTCCGACGGCAAATACAATATCACCAACGACTTCGGAGGCACCCTGTACGAATATATCGGCAAAACCAAAGCCCTGGAGCTGATGCGCTACGTGGACGACATCAACATGGCCTACGGCGGCGAAGGCACCAAGCTCTATTCCACAGCCGGTACCAAGTTCAAGAAGCTCTGTATGCAAAACGACCTCTATCTCCTGGAGGCTTCGGTCCGTCACCTGGGTACCGATATCAACTACGTGGTGCTGGAAAATCTGTATACCTATCTGAAGGATAAGGTTACCTTCTTCTTCAATACCCCTGTGGATGAAGTTGCCGTTTGCGAGGGCGGTTACAAGGTCATCTGCAAGACCGGAGAGTTCACCTGCAAGAACTGCATCATTTCGGTGGGCCGCAGCGGGAGTAAGTGGATGGAAACGGTTTGCAAAATCATGGACATTCCCACCAAGTCCAACCGTGTGGACATCGGCGTCCGTGTGGAACTGCCGGCGGAAATCTTCTCCCATCTTACCGATGAGCTTTATGAAAGCAAAATCGTCTACCGTACCCCCAAATACGGCGATAAGGTCCGTACCTTCTGCATGAACCCCCGGGGTGCCGTGGTAAACGAAAACACCAACGGTATCATTACCGTCAACGGTCACAGCTACGCCGACCCGGAAAAACAGACCGAAAACACCAACTTCGCCCTTTTGGTAGCCAAACATTTCTCCGAACCCTTTAAGGATTCCAATGGCTACGGCGAATCCATTGCCAGGCTGAGCAACATGCTGGGCGGCGGCGTTATCGTTCAGCGCTTCGGTGACCTGATCCGCGGCCAGCGTTCTACCCCCAGCCGCATCGAGGAAGCCTTCCTGACCCCCACTCTGAATGCCACCCCGGGCGACCTGAGCCTGGTACTCACCAAGCGTATCCTGGACGGCATCATTGAAATGATCTACGCCCTGGACAAGGTGGCCCCCGGTACCGCAAACGATGATACCCTGCTTTACGGTGTGGAAGTCAAGTTCTACAACATGGAGGTTGCGGTGGACCAGCGGCTGGAAACCAAGCACAAGGGTCTCTACGTCATTGGCGACGGCAGCGGCATCACCCACTCCCTGTCCCATGCTTCGGCCAGCGGCGTCTTCGTCGCCCGGAATATTGCAGAAGAATAAATCCTTCACAACAAACAACGACCTTTGGAGCCATTCGCTCCAAAGGTCGTTTTGGTTTTTACTTGAAGTTTGCCCAGAAGGCATCCGCCGTCTTTTTCACCTTGTGGAAATAATCCATATTCAGCTCATAGAAGATGTTTTTCCCTTCCTGACCCTTGATACGGATTACACCGTCACTTCTCAAAGACTCCAGATAGCGCCCGGTCATAGGAGGCGAACTGTGGAGGACCTTGGAAAGCTGAGACGACGTGAGCTTGCCGTGTTCCAGGAGCAGATAGACGATACGGATCTTATTTTCCGAACCGCAGGCTGCCACAAAGCTTCTGAAATCGGTGCTGGCAAGTTCCCGGGGACCCGCATCCGCATCCCGGT
>JAFYNU010000077.1 GCA_017547975.1 Clostridia bacterium | reverse complement strand
TGATAGGTATCCTTGTGGAACAGACCGTTCCAGATGGAGGCGGCGGAGGCATCGTAATACATCAGGTGATCCAGACAGCTGTGCTGACAGGCCAGTATGGTGGATGCCGCAAAGGCGGAGCCCTTCAGGGCGGGAATCACCCGTTTGTTGTAAAGCATAACCTCGCTGGGGGAAAAGCCTCTGGTATAATTCCACTCGTTCAGAATGGTTTCGGTGGATCGGTAGCCGAAACGATCCAAAAGCCCCCGGGCAATGGCGGCTTGGGCGGAGATCACGTCGGGACTTGGGGTATAGCAGTGGAAGGAGAAGAAATCCAGGGGAGTGGGGTCGGCGGGATCCCGGGTCAAATATTCCAGAAAGGGAACGACAAAGCCGGTGTTATTGGTGTTGGTGACGGCGGGACCACCGATTTTCAGGTGGGGGAAACAGGCTTTCAGATGACGGGCGGTGATATCAAACAGTTGGTAGAACTCCTCCTTACTTCCGGTCCAGCAGGCGGGGCACAGGTCGGGTTCGTTCCAAATTTCCCAGTATTCAATGTTCAAGTGGGTGCCATCCGCCCAACCTTCATTCATGTGGCGGATGATATGCTCGCAAATCCGGGCAAACTTGTGGGGGTCTGCAGGGGGAACGGAACCGTACTTTTTGGATTCGTGCTCGATTTTGTTGCCCAACCGGTAGAATACCTGCGTGCCCGTCTCCACGATGGAGGCGTTGTATTCATCGGTCAGGTGGAAGTCATAGGAAGCGGGATCATTTTCATCGGCATCCCATCTGGGGAAAATGGCCAGAATGTCCACTGTGTGGGGGGCACCGTAATCGCAGAAAAAGTTGGCATCGTGATTTCGTGCAAAGGGGATCATGGCATCGGTGTACAACTTGGCATTGGAGGCGCCGGAAGTGTGGGCTCGGTTGCCTACGGGGCCGTTGTTGACCGAATGCATATCCTTTATGGTACCGATTTGTTTGGAAAAGTCTACGTTGATATTGGTGTGATACATGCAAAAACCTCCCTGGTTGGTGATTTGCTTCCATTGTATAGGAAGTCGATTTGGTTGTCAATATGGGAGATTGGGGACTTGATGGAAATTATGGGAAGTGAAAAATATTCCATACAAAGGATATTGAAAACGTGAAAGATGTCGACTATAATAGAGACAATCAGAAAAATGGAAAGGGAGGAGCAGAAATATGGAGGAACATGTTATGCAGGGGGCAGAATTGCAATCCATGCTGAAAAGCAACGTGAACTTTGTGGGTCTTGGGGGCGTGGATGACGAAACACTGCATCTTAGCGAAGAGGAAATGAAATGGTGGCGTGATGCCAAATTCGGACTCTTCGTTCACTGGGGGGTCTATGCAACCATCGGCAAGGGGGAATGGGTCTACTTTAATGATAAAATCAGCCCGGAGGAATATCACCGTATCGCCATGGAGGAATTTCGCCCCAATCGCAGTGCTCAGGAAATTACCGATGAATGGTTGTCTGCCGCCCGGGATGCAGGCATGAAATATGCCGTCATGGTGACCCGCCATCACGATGGATTTGCCATGTGGGACAGCGAACACAGCTGGCAGGGATTTACCTCGGCAAACTATGGCCCGAAAGCCGACTATGTGGATGCCTTCACCCAGTCATGCCGGAGGTACGGGTTGTATACAGGACTCTATTATTCTCCCATGGATTGGCGTTTCCCGGGATATTTTGATCCCCAAGGAGAGCCGGAAAGTGCACAATGCATGAAGGAACAGGCATACGGCCAGCTGCGCGAACTCTGCACAAACTACGGTGAAGTGAAAATTATGTGGTACGATGGCGGCTGGCTGGCACATAATGGGAGCGATGGAGATGCAGCATGGCTTTGGGAACCCTTAAAGATGAACCACATGATCCGGGATCTTCAGCCGGGGATCCTGACGACGCCCCGCTCGGGCTACAAAGGGGATTTCCAGTGCGACGAAGGACCCAGGGAAGTGGTAGGGGCTATCGTGCCCATTCCCTGGGAAAAGAATATGACGATTTCCACCGCATGGGGGTATCGCCCCAATGATCGTTATTGGAATTCCTTCGATTTGATCCAAATGATGGCAAATGTGATCTGCCGTGACGGGAATTTTCTTTTGAATGTGGGTCCCGATGCCAATGGATGTTTCCCGGATGAAGCCAAGCAGGCACTGGGGGAGGTTGGTGAATGGCTGCGTGAAAATGGAGAAGCGGTCTATGGGACACGGGCCGGAATCTGGCAGCCGGTAGATCGTGTATACGGCAGTACCCAAAAGGGAAGTACCGTTTATCTTCATGTTTGGGACTGTGCCGCATTTGCGGAATGTGTGCTCCCCAACGTTACGGGGAAAATCGTTCGCGTGGAACGGCTCACCGGAAAAGAAATTTCCTTCCGGCAGGATGAAAATGGAGTGAAGGTATATTTGCCGGAGGAACTGGCCGCCGACCGCCGGCCGGATACGGTCCTTCGGATCCGGATGGACAAGTGACAGGTGTACGGTGGGGATTCTGCCGAAATGTGAATTATTAATAAGAAAACAGCCCTGAACCTTTTGCTCAGGGCTGTTTTTTGTGATTTATCCAATGGTTCGCTTGATGAAATCGGCGGCCAGATCCAGGAGCTGGAAGCTCCAGAAGGAGCCTTCGTGGGGGGCACCCTCCACGGCGATCATCTCGGCTTTGTGACCGGCGTCCACCAGGGCTTTATACATGAGCTCGCTTTGCTCATATTCCACCACGGGATCGGCATCCCCCTGCATAATCAGGAAGGGAGGGAGATCACGCTTTCCTTCCAACTGAAGAAGAGGACTCATTTCGATGAGCTTGTCGGCGTGGGCAAGATCGGTGGTGCCCGCAAGGTAAGCAAAGGTGCTGTCGGCGGGAATGGGGTCAAAGAAGCGCTGTTTCAAAAGCCGGGGCAAGTCGGAGGGGCCAAAACAGTCGATGACTGCCTGCACCCTGTCGGAATATTCTGCATACTCATCGCTCTTGTAGTGAGGGTCATCCCCGGTGAGCCCCATCAGGAGGGCGGTGTTGCCTCCGGAGGAAGTACCCCAGAAGCAGATATGGTCGGGATCAATGCCGTAAAGCTCTGCATTGGCCCGCAGGTAACGTACGGCGCACTTGGCATCCACCAGGAAGGCGGGGAAGGGGTAACCGTCCCGGCTGTTGCGGTGGGTGATCATGGCCACGGCGTATCCCTTGGCGGCAAAGTGGGACATTTGGGGGATTTGGTAGTAGATGCAGGGGGCTGTCCATCCGCTGCCCTGCAGGAAAACGATGGTGGGGTAGGGGATGCGTTTGTTGCTGCCTTCGGTGGGTTTGGGGAGGATCAGGGACATTTTGATCTCCTGTCCCCCGGCCCTGGAAAACACCACATCATGGGTGATTTCCGACATGCCGGATTGGGTGGGGTTGTTAGGAATGCGAATGATGGGATAGTTGGACATATTGTTTCCTCCTTGCGGTGGGGTTAGCGGAAGTCAAACCATTTGGCTTCGTCGGGGAAGTCGGTATCACCGGCCAGACGCAACGCCAGCTTTTGCACCACGAAAT
>JAFYNU010000076.1 GCA_017547975.1 Clostridia bacterium | reverse complement strand
TCGGTCAAAAAGCTGATTCCCAAGGGGGAACGGGGGAAGGACTTGGATACCCTGGAGGCCGAATACCTGGAAACCCATCCCGATTCGGGCTACCTGACCGAGGTGGTGGGATTGAAGTACTTTCCCGACTACCTGGATTACCTGCCCAAGGGAGCTATTGTGCGCAAGGTTAACGTCATGGGAACCCTGCCCCGACGGGAAATCGGTCCATTCTCCTTTGTGGCAATATCCCGGGGAGAATATGCGGCATTCCTGGACCGGGCCGCCGGGCTTACGGTGCAGGGAATCCTGCGATGATACAGGAAAACAGCGGAATCGGGCCGATTCCGCTGTTTTTATATGGAATTTATTGCCGCCCGGCCAGGGTGTAATCGTCCTGGTATCGGTAGTAGGGGCATTCTTTGGATTTGCTTTGGAGGAAGCGGTAAAGCTCGTCCTCGTCCAGATTGATGGTGCAGAAGCCCTCTCCGGTTTCTTCATCGATTGCGTAGTAGGCACAGCTTTCGCAAAGCATGACAAATCGTCCTTTCGGATTGTTTTCCCTTATTGTAGTACAGGGAAGGGGGCTTGTCAAGTGAAAAAGCTTGAAATCGGGAAGACCATCCTGTATAATGGTACCAGAAACACCGAAGGGAGATCAAAGTATGAATCAGGGCAGCATGACCCCCGCAACCATCTATGCGGGACACAATATGACCGAATATCTCACCGCGGGCCGCCATTGGCAGGGAATTCCCGGCATCGAACGCACTGCGAAGGGCAGAATTTACGCCTGCTGGTACTCCGGCGGCAAAACCGAAGAGCCTGGCAACGTGATCGTGGTGGAAAAAAGCGACGACGGGGAAAGCTTCACCGACGGTTTCCTTTTGGTGAAGCACGACGACCCTATGGTCCGTTGCTTCGACCCCACCATGTGGATCGACCCGGATGGGAAGCTTCGGCTTTTCTGGACCCAGGGCTACGGCTTTTTTGACGGGCGCAACGGGGTTTGGATGGCGGTGTCGGAAAATCCCGATGACGACATCCCCACCTTCTCGGAACCCCGCCGCATTGCAAACGGCCTGATGATGAATAAACCCACCGTCACCGGCAAGGGCGAATGGCTCATGCCCTGCGCTATCTGGACCAGCGATTTTGCCAAGGCAGGGGAAGACCATGCCGACCTGGCCCGGGAAGTGCTTGCCAACGTGTACGTTTCGGCCGACAAGGGGGAAACCTTCGCCTGGCGGGGCGGGGTGGATATGCCCGACCGGGCTTTTGACGAGCACATGGTGGTGGAGCTTCAGGATGGCCGCATCTGGATGCTGGTGCGCACCTGCCACGGCATCGGCCAGGCATTCTCCTCCGATGGAGGGGTCACCTGGGAAAACGCCGATTTCTCCGGCCATTACGGCCCCAATTCCCGCTTCTTCATCCGCCGGCTTCGCTCCGGCAGACTGCTCATGGTGAACCACGTGAATCCCACCTACAGCGTATCCCCCAGGGATTGGAACGTCCGGGATAATCTGATGGCCATGCTCTCCGAGGACGATGGCAAAACCTGGAAGGGCGGTCTCATGCTGGACACCCGTGCCGAGGTCTCCTACCCCGACGGGGTGGAGGACCGGGATGGCAACATCTATATCGTCTACGACTGGCAACGCTACAACGCCCGGGAAATCCTCTACGCTAAGTTTACCGAGGAGGATATCCTGGAGGGTCGGTTGGTTTCCGAAGGCTCCAAGCTCAAGGTGCTGGTCAACAAGGCCCAGGGTGACCTGAGTCCCTTGAAATAAAGACAAAAATCC
>JAFYNU010000075.1 GCA_017547975.1 Clostridia bacterium | reverse complement strand
TTGCCTTTGCCTCTTGGTATGGCAACGGCCACGTGAACGAAGCCGACCGGGATACCATCCTTCTGCGGATCCGGCTCACCGCCGGGGTTTTGATGAGCCACGGTACCCGCCACGATCTGACGTTTTAAGTAAAAAACTTTGCCGCGGGCCTTTCTGGGTCTGCGGCAAAAATTTTACGAAAAAATATCAAAAATTGTGAGACCTTTTTACCCCTGACAGCGACTTATATAGTGTAAGGGCGTGTACACCCCCAAAACATCATCCGAAGGGAGGAACCGACTACGACAGAGAAAACCATTATGCAAAAAATACACCTGGGACACCGGGATGGTCTGGATGATGCCATCCGAAAATATGGTTCCTATGTGTCTGCGGTGATCAGGAATCAGCTGGGCGATTGTTCACGGGAGGACGTGGATGAGCTTTGTATGGACGTGTTTTTGGCTTTGTGGAAAAACCGGAACACTCCCATTCAGGACCTGCGTGCCTGGCTGGTACGGGTGGCCCGGAACAAGGCCATGAGCTTTCTTCGCAAAAAGAAGCTGCCCACCGTGCCGGAGGAGGAAGCCCTTCTGGTGGAGGATACCACCGCAGGGGATCTGGCAGATGCCCGGGAGCGTGACCGCATTCTCCGGGAGGTTTTGCTGACCCTGGGACAGGAGGACAGGAATATTTTCATTCGCTATTATTACTATAACCAACCCACAGCCCGGATTGCGGAGGAAATGGGTCTGACCCTGTCCGCCGTGAAAAACCGAATGTCCCGGGGCCGGAAGGTCCTGCGGGAAAAATTGATTGAAAGGGGATATCAGCATGAAGATTGATATTCGTGATTTTTTTGAAAATTACGAGGACACCGAAATTGAACTGCAGTCCGATAGGGATTTTGATGCGGAAAAAATCATCCGCATGACCCGCCGGGAACTGCGAAAGAAAACTCTGCGCCGGGTAGCTACCGGCCTGGCCGCCGCGGCAGCCCTGTTGGCCATCGTGTTTGCCGCGGGGTTTGGGGTGAGCCGGGAAACCAACTACTATGAACCAACCCAATATGCCGACGGCAAACGGGTAAGCGAAACCAAGGGAGCGTCCTGGATATGGGATCTGTTTGGTTTTATGAAGTCCAAGAAGATCGGCTATGGTGACCAGGGAAAGGAACCCGGTATGGATAACTGGGACAGCAATCGGCAGGGTCTCATTATGGAATTTGAAGCGGAAACCGAATCGGATCCCGAAAATACCGAGGGCGAAACCGAATCGCAAGCCCCTGCCTATCTGGAAGGCCCGGAGGTTGGGGAGGAGATCACCCTTGTGGCGATCCGGTATGGGTACCTGCCCCAATCGGAGCGGAAGTCAAAATATCAGGCATTGGTGGCAGCGAAGGAAAAACTGGAATATTGGGGATACTCTGAAGAGGAGATTTCTTCCGCATGGGGAGAAGAGAATCTGACCACAGCCTATACCTACGTGACCAGGGAAGCCGGGGTAGGCCTTGATTATATGATCGACGTGCTTCAACCCTATGAGGTGGAAACCAGAACCTTTTCCTTTGAAGGAGAGGTTACCATTGTAAAAAACGATGTATTGGGTGAATGGGAAGCTACCTGGCTGACGGTGGATCAAAACAGAGTCACGCAGGAATCGGAAGCGGAGTATGAGGAGATGCCTGAGGAAGCAAAGGAAGTGTGGAAGGATATGGACCACCACCTCCTACTCTACCATCCTACCAAACACTATTTGATCAATCTATCGGTGGATTCTACGGTTTTTGCCATGGAGGAATTGGACAAGATGGCGGCGGATATCGTGGTGGTGGAAGCTGAGATGGAAACTACCACACACATTAACGAAGTGATCAATTTCCCCAATCAGACCTTCAATCTCAATGCTGTGCAGGGATAAAGAATAACAAATTGCGCATCCCGATGCTCTGCCCGGCAGGATGATATATATAAACGCCCCGGGCTGTGACATACCCTCCACAGCCCGGGGGTGTTTTGTTGTAGGGGCCGGCGCGGCGTAAGACGTGACGGAGAGGGCAGCCTTCCCCTCAGGGGAAGGGGGACCGCCAAAGGCGGGGGATGAGGTGTTTTACCCCGTGCCGCAGGCGGCCCGGGGCGGGCCGGTAGACCCGGCCCCTACATGATCGCTCCGCAAATGCGGATCGAT
>JAFYNU010000074.1 GCA_017547975.1 Clostridia bacterium | reverse complement strand
TTCCATGGGGGGTGCCCTGTGCCTTTGGAGCGGTTTGCTGGAGGTTTTGGAGCGGACCGGCGTTACCCGGCGGCTTGCCCGGCTCTCCCTGCCCCTGCTTCGGCATCTGATCCGGCCCAAAGCCCCTTCCCCCGAAACCCAATCCGCTCTTTCGGAAAACTTCGCCGCAAACCTGTTGGGACTTGGCAACGCCGCCACTCCGGCGGGGCTCCGGGCGGTATCCCTCCTGCAGGAAGAAGGCGACCGGGATGCGGTGAGCCGGTTGGTTCTTTTGAACAGCTGCTCGGTGCAGTTGATCCCCTTCACCGCCGCAAGCCTTCGGAGTGCGTCCGGGGCGCAAAGCCCCTTTGCCATCCTGCCGGTGGTTTGGATCGCTTCCCTGGTCTCGCTGACGGTTTCCTTTTGGGTGTACCGGAGGCTGACCCATGCTTGACCTGCTTCTCCCCCTGCTGCTTTTCGCGGGCATCTCGGCGGTGTTCTTTCGGGTGGATTCCTTTGACGCCTTCGCCACGGGTGCCGAACGGGGGCTTCGTACCCTGTGGGACATGGCGGCCCGGCTGATTCCCCTTTTGTGCATCATCGGCGTCTTTCGGGCATCGGGTGCCGTTGGGTTGGTCTCCGGTCTGCTGCACCCGGTGTTTTCCCGAATGGGCGTGGACCCGGCTCTCCTTCCCCTTTTCCTCCTGCGGCCCATATCGGGTAGTGCCGCCCTGGCAAGCGCCGCCGAGCTGATGGGGCAGGCAGGTCCCGATTCCGAAACCGGACTGATCGCCGCCTCGGTATTGGCTTCCGGAGAAACCTCCCTCTACGTAATCGGGCTCTACGGCGGGAAACAGCCCCTCCGCCATGGCAGACAACTCCTTTTTTCCACATGTGCGGGCACGCTGGTCGCCATTATTTCGGTAATATTGACAATTCGTCTATTTTTTTCAAATTAGCTATTGACAAAACAAAATCCCATCTTTATAATGGGTTTGCACACAGTTGAAACGGTGTGTATTCAAAATTTTAATCGGATGAGGGGGTGTATGTATGATATTCGAAAAGGTCAAGGAACTTCTTTGCGATAACCTTGGTATTGATGAAAATGACGTTACCATGGACGCCAATCTGGTAGATGATCTGAACATTGACTCCCTTGATGTCGTTGAGCTGATCATGGCTGTGGAAGAAGAATTCGGAATTGAAATTCCCGAAAGCGACGTTGACAAGGTTTCCACCGTGGGTGGTATGGTCGATTACATTTCCAGCAAGCTTTAAGCATTTTCTGCGCCCTAAAAAATGCCGCTCTTCCGGGATCCTCCCGGCTCAGAGCGGCTATCGTTTGCCTGATATGTTTTTTTACACAGAAAAAAGCCAGGCAAAAAGCAAAAATAATTCAGTTTATCTATTGCAAAATCCGCATTTTTGTGGTATACTGACTTGTATTGAAATACACGAAGGAGAATTCATCACCTATGCCGAATATTAAATCCGCTAAGAAGCGCGTTCTCGTAACCTCTGTTAAGAACCTGCAGAACAAGATGGCTAAGACCGCCCTGCGCACCGACCTGAAGAAGTTCGAACTGGCTCTCGCCGAAGGCGACAAGGCCAAGGCCGCCGAAATGTACAAGAAGGCTGTTGTTGCCCTTGATAAGGCTGCCGCTGCCGGACTCATCCACAAGAACAACGCTTCCAACAAGAAGAGCCGTCTGGCTGTCCGCCTGAACGCCCTTCAGTAAGCTTTATAACGATAATATTATGGCAGCAGGTTTTTAACCGGCTGCTATTATCGTCTTTTGACCTGTTTTCGGGATTTTTCGCCCAAAACACCATCGACGGCCCACCGGATGGGCGTCTGTAATCCAACGAGTATGATTGAAAACGAAAAACGATTCCGCCCCCATACCTCCCACGGGAAACCGGTCAACACCATGATCATGGTGCTCTACCTGGTGACCGCCTTTTTGATGCTGGTTCCCTACCTGCGGTATCTGGCGTGGATCCTGCCCCTGATATTCCTGTTCATCGAAAAGGAAAGCGATTTCGCCCGCTTCATGGATGCTCAGCTTTGCGCCCTGGCACTGATGGTTGGGGTCGTGGCCTTTGTGGTTGACGTGCCGCTTGGGCTTCTCTTTTCCTTTTTGAGCCGACAGCTCCTTTTCATCATTCCCCTGTTGAGTGGGTTTGTGGAGCTGGCAATCACCCTGCTTTCTTCCGCCATTACGGTGATTGCGATGGTCCTTTCCATCATGGCAGCCATGCGCGCCAACCAGTATATCCAAGCCCGGATCCTTCTGGCGGGTAAGCTGGGCGATCGGCTGCTCACCCTTTCCTGGTTTCAATGAGTATGGATCAAAAAAGTATCAAATCTATCACGGTTAACAAAAAGGCATACCACGACTACTTCGTGGAGGACCGCTGGGAAGCCGGCATTGAGCTTTTCGGCACCGAAGTGAAGTCGATCCGCCAGGGCAGTGTGAACCTGCGGGATTCCTACTGCATCATCAAAAACGGCGAAATCCTGGTGGTGGGTATGCACATTGCCCCCTACGAAAAGGGCAACATTTTCAACAAGGACCCCCTGCGCCAAAAGCGGCTATTGATGCACAAGAGCGAGATCAACAAGCTCAACGGCCACATCATGCGGGACGGTGCGGCAATCATCCCCCTGTCCCTTTATTTCAAGGGCTCCACCGTGAAAATGGAAATCGGCCTTTGTAAGGGTAAAAAGCTTTACGATAAGCGGGCCGACCTAGCCGCCAAAGCCGCCAGCCGGGACCTGGAGCGGGAATTCAAGGACCGCAACCGCTAAGGATAGGAGAATCACACATGATTTACAAGGAATTTTACCTGGAGGACGTATGTCCCCGTCTGCCCGACGTGGGCACCAAGACCAAGGCCACCCTTTACGTCCCCTCTCTTTCCCCCGAAATTGACCTCAACCGCCGTTTCCCCTGCGTGGTCATCTACCCGGGCGGCGGCTACGGCATGACCTCCGACCGGGAGGCCGAGCCCCTTGCCCTGCGTTTTCTGGGTCAGGGAATCGCCGCCCTCATCATCCGCTACGCCGTTTCCCCGGTTCGTTTCCCCACCCAACTGCTCCAAACCTCCGCGGCGGTGGCATGGATGCGGGAACACGCCGAGGAATATGCCATCAACCCCAATAACATCACCGTCATGGGCTTCTCCGCCGGCGGCCACGCCGCCGCTTCCACCGGCATCCTGTGGAAGGAAGACTGCATCAAGGATATTCTTGGCTACGAAAAGGGCGAGAACCGTCCCGACGGCATGATTCTTTGCTACCCGGTCATCACCAGCGGCGAAAAGGCCCACCGGGGCAGTTTTGTAAATCTGCTGGGCGAATTCACCTGCCCGGAGCTTTTGGAAAAGGTTTCTCTGGAAAAGCAGGTGGACGATACCACCCCTCCCGCTTTCCTGTGGCACACCTTTGACGACGGTGCGGTCCCTGTGGAAAACAGCCTCTATCTGGCCTGCGCCCTGCGGGAGCATAAGGTGCCCTGTGAGCTCCACATCTACCCCCACGGGGTCCACGGTCTTTCCCTGGCAGACCTGACCAGCGCCAACCCCGACGCCGTCAATCTCCTCAACCCCGACGTCACCGGCTGGATCGACCTGTGCATCCGCTGGGTGAAAAACCTGGCATAAATCCAACAAATCCCCTTGTTTCGGCGGAAACAAGGGG
>JAFYNU010000005.1 GCA_017547975.1 Clostridia bacterium | reverse complement strand
GTACACTAGATCGTTTCGATCTTGCTCCAGATCTTGCTGGTATTGGGAATAACCTACGTTCTGGTTCTTCGCAGCAGAAGGAAAAAGAAACGGGAAGAAGCGGAAGCCCAAAGAATCCAACGGGAAGAAGAAAAAAAGGCCGACCTGACCATTGGTTTCCAACGGATTCTCCGGGATATTCAGGAGGAATATGCCGAAAAACAGGAACGGATAGGAAAAAGAAGGAAAAAAGTTCTGCTAATATCTGTTTTCTGTGCCCTGATTGTCCTGGGAATAGCCGTTGCCCTGGTGATTGGAGTGGTCCTTCTTCCGGGGAAGCAGTACAGCAAGGCCTTGGCTTTGCAGGTGGAAGGAAGGGATGCGGAGGCCTATGCCCTGTTTGCCGAGCTGGGAGATTTCCGGGATGCCGGGAAGATCTGCCAGGCATACGACTATGAAAAGGCCCTGGGATATCTTGCGGAAGGAAAGCAGCCTGCGGCTTATGCTTTGCTCCGGGGTCTGTCGGAATACAGGGCGGAGGCAGAAGAGTGCCTGACGAAGTATCCCCACCTGAAGGTGCTGGATGCCGCCCCCGGCGATGAGGTCCTTCTGGGAAGCTACGAACAGGATAACGACCCGGAAAATGGCGCGGAGGCGGTGGAATGGATCATCCTGAAAAACGAAAACGGTATTTTCTATGCCGTCAGCAAGTACGTCCTGGATACCAAACCCTATAACCAGGAAAACAAGGATGGAAGTACCCTGAAACCCTGGTTGAAGGAGGAATTTTCCGATATGGTGTTTGGGGAACTTCCGGACGGATTTGTCAGCCGGGTGGGTCTCCTGTCCCGGGATGATATGCGTGTATATGACAGCACCGCCGGAACAAAACCGGAATGGACACCCTACGCCAGGGCACAGGGCCCCGAAAAGCATTACTATGCGGGTTACTCCTGGTGGCTGGACGGGGAATATTTCCATGGGTATGGTTCCGGGGACGTGGATATGTCGGTGGTGATCGAGTCGGGCTCCTATTCCAATAACGTGTCTCCCATCACCGGTATGAACGGGGTTCGTCCGGCGATTTTGATCGATTATTCGGGAAATGAGATCAACTATTATGCCGATGACGAGGCCGAGGCTGAAAAAGCAGCTGCGGCAGAGGAGGCGGAAGCCAACGTTCGCCCTGCCACAAAAAGCAATACCGACACATATAATAAGAAAAAATGCAATCGTTGCAGCGGCACCGGCAAGGTGACGCTGCACTATGGCAACAGCTGGAACAAAAAAGAGGGTTACCGTTACGGTGAAAAATGCGGTGGATGCAACGGAACCGGTTACGTAAGCTGAAAAACGCCAGGCAGAAGTGAACAGAACCATAGAATTGGGCAAAAAAGGTCCGCCGACGACAACAACAGAGGGACTATGGTGCGGGAATAGGAGAATAAAAGAAGATTCGGGAAAATGCGATCCGAATTTAACTGACTTCCACGCTGTGTTTCGAAAAATTATATTTGTGCTTTTTTGCAAAGATGGTATAATAGAGTGCGAGTTCAAATATAAAGGGGTTATTCCTATGAGAGTTCGTAATGCCATCAAAGAGGTTGCTATTATTACGGTAGGTACAGCTATCGTTGCGGCGGCTGTTTTCTTTTTTATGTTGCCGAGTCATGTTTCTGTGGGCAGTGGTGCTGCTCTTGCCATGGTGCTGAGCAACTTTATTCCACTCTCTGTTTCTACAATCACATTGCTTATGAATGTGGGTCTACTGATTATCGGCTTTATTCTGATCGGACCGGAGTTCGGCGCCAAAACCATTTACTGCTCTATCTTGATGCCACTTATTATGGGTATCTTTGAGTGGACCTTCCCCAACTTCCAATCCATCACCCAGGACCCGTTGCTGGACGTAGTCTGCTATATCCTAGTGGTAGGTGTTGGGCTGTCCATTCTCTTCTCCAGAAATGCATCTTCTGGTGGTTTGGATATCGTAGCTAAGATTATGAACAAATACCTGCGAATTGATTTGGGAAAGGCTATGACCTATTCTGGTGTTGCTGTCGCACTGTCCTCCGCATTGTGCTATGATAGCAAGACTGTGGTGCTCAGCTTGCTGGGTACTTATTTTGGTGGAATGATTGTAGATAATTTCATCTTCGGTATCAATATCAAGCGCCGAGTCTGTGTGATTTCCAGGGAGCTGGATGGTATTGTGGATTATGTGTTGCACACCCTGCATAGTGGGGCAACACTGAATGAAATCATCGGAGCCTATGACAAAGTTCCCAAAATGGAAATGGTCACTATCGTAGACAAACACGAGTATAAGCAACTGATGGATTACATCCGTAAGGTAGATCCCAAAGCTTTTGTAACGGTCTACTCAGTTAGCGATATGCGATACCAACCGAAAACAAAATGACTCAGGCAGTGGCACCGGCTGCATAAGTTGAAAAAACCAGGCAGGAAAAACCGCCTGGTTTTTTTGTGGGACTATTTTTTGCGGTAAAGCCTGCCGATTCCATCGAGAATAAGCTGGGTTTTGCCACTATAACTGAGCGGTGTGTTATTCCCGCCGATGAACAGATGGCTTTCGCTTTCGTAGACCACCGCGTCGCTCTCGGCCCGCAGGGGGATGCCGCTTTTCTTCAGGTGGGCACGAAGCTCGGATGGGGTGATTGTGCAATTCTCGGCGGTGATGACCAGGTAGGGGCAGGAGCAGGACGCGATTGCCCTTGTCATGGCAGGAGTCTTGGCGGGTTCCATGAAGATGCAGAAGGAATAATTTCCGCAGACCTTCGGATAGTCGGAGACCAGGTAAATGTCGTAGGCCGCTCCCATCAGGCCCAAAGCCCGGCGGAAATGGTAGACCTCACGGTCGGCATCTTTTTGGAGCATGGCGTTCTCATCCAGGAAAACGGCCACCTTTGCGGCGCTTTTCCGGGAAAGGCCAAGGGAATCGGCGGCGATCCCCAGGGTCTGTTGCAGAAGGGCCATGAACTCCGGAGCGTCATACCAGCCGCCCCACATATCAAACCACCACTGGGCGTGTCCGTGCAAAAGTGCCCGGCAGAAATGCTGCTTGATGACCTCCAGGGAGGTTTTTCGGTCGGGGCCGTACCAGATGGGCTGGTTGTAATGGAGCTGGTCATTGGGGGGACGGGAAAGGTCGGTGCGGGTATCGTTTTCCACAAAATACAGCTTGCCGTGAAGCTTCAGGGAATCCAGGGGAAGCATGCAGGGGTGGTCAATACCAAACGCCCGGGTCTCCATGTAGGAGGCGGGGGAACAGATGAAATCCACACTTTCCGACTTCAAAAGCTCCCCAAGGGCCAGGTGGGCGGTGTGCCGCCAGGGGCATTCCAGGGTGTATCCGTAAAAGGCCCCCACTACCTGCTGACCGTCCACCAGTGTCTTCACGTGGGATGCCAGCTGGTCGATCCGTTGGGCGATGGTTTTGGAAAGAAAGGCGTAAAATTCCGTATCGCCGGAGTAATCCTCGCCCTTTTCGTAAAATTTTCCCGTAAGGGCGGCGTATTTTTCCCGGACGCGGAGCCCCACCGAGCCCTTCATGTCGAAGGGAAACCATTCTTCGGTGTTGCCGCCTGCGATCTGGTAGCCAATGACGTGATCGGCATAGTCGGCAGAGCGGACGTGGCGGATGAAATCGGTGAGCAAACGCCGGGTTTCCTCAAACCACAGGTCGGAGGAGAAGCAAGCACGGCGGCAGCTGTCGCAGAGCTCATCCGGGTGGGCATCCTCCCACTCTCTGGGCAGGGAGCAGTTGACCCGGGGGAAGATCATGGCATCGGGACAGGCGTCCAGAATCCGGCCGATCTCCCGGTCAAAGACCTCGTAATGTACGCCGTCATCGTAGATTCCGTCCATAAAGGGTGGGAATTTGGATACCTCGTTGATGGTTTGTCTGCCGAAGAAGACCGGCATGGAATAGAGCCGGAAACCTGCCTTTGCGAAATTTTCATAGCGATTGTTTTCTGTAAAGTAGGTGATATAAGCCACCCCGGCAAGGGGGGTATCGTTGACGAACAGGGTGGGCACATCACCGTGGAGAGCAATTTTGGATGTAATCATAGGGGATCCCTCCTTCGTATGGGGGCATTGTAGCACAGGGGAATATGGGGCGTCAAGAAAAAGAAGAATTTTGAAAAACGAGTGGGAAATTACGGCATTGGGGTGGAAACACAGGGCGGACTGTGGTATAATGGAAAAAATGGCAAAAAGAAGGGAGAATGCCTATGGAATTTCACGAAAAACTGCAGGAATTGCGCAAAGAAAAGGGATTGACCCAGGAGGAATTGGCGGGGGTTCTTTTTGTGTCTCGTACGGCAGTCTCCAAATGGGAATCGGGACGGGGATACCCCAATATTGATTCGCTGAAGGCCATTGCCGCCTACTACCAGGTGACGATAGATGAATTGCTCTCCGGGGACGAAATTCTGTCGGTGGCCCGGGAGGATCATCGGGAAAAGGAAAGAAAAACCAAAAACCTGATATTCGGCCTTCTGGATTTAGGCATGGTACTTCTGTTCATTCTGCCTCTTTTCGGGCAGACCGAGGAGGGCTACGTAAAGGCGGTTTCGTTGTTTGCGCTGGACGGTATTCACATTGGCCTGAAGGTGTTGTATATTGCAACCGTGGCTGTTATGGTGCTGTTTGGGGTGGTCAACATGGCCCTGCAGGACGGTCGGAAGGTATTTTGGAGCAAGAGTAAGGGACTGATTTCCCTGCTTTTGGGAGCCATTGCGGTTGCCCTTCTGATTGTGGGACGGCAGGTCTATGGGGCGATTTTTGCCTTCCTGTTCTTCGTTATCAAGGTGGTATTGCTCATTCGACGGGGATGACACCAAGGGTGTCGCCCGTGTGACGGTGCGTTTCTTTCCTTTTCTATGCCGATGAGGTATGCTTGACTTGGGGCTAACCCCCGAATACAAGCGAATAGGACGGAAAAAGAAATGAAGAAAAAAGAAAAACTGATTTTGGTCG
>JAFYNU010000073.1 GCA_017547975.1 Clostridia bacterium | reverse complement strand
G
The DNA here is from genome assembly GCA_017547975.1 of Clostridia bacterium. Taxonomy (GTDB): domain Bacteria; phylum Bacillota; class Clostridia; order Oscillospirales; family QAMX01; genus RUG11797. The sequence continues at coordinate 2,183 of JAFYNU010000073.1, read as the reverse complement.
ACGGTGGGGTGATCCTCGTAGCCCGGGGCGGCGGGTTTTTGGATGATGACGTTGTTATAAGCGTCCTGGATGACGGTCAGCCCCAGGGATTTCGCAAAGGAAACGCAGTGGTCGCTGACGCCTTTGGTGTTGCCCGACCCGTGGGGAATGGCGGCCAGACCGGAAAAATAATCGTAAAGAAGCTTGGCTTCGGGTGAAAGCTGAATCATATTCGAGTTCCTTTCGTTATTTGACTGCCTTTATGATATGAAAAAACCTTGCGGATGTCAAGGGGGAAGCCGCTGAAAGATTTGACAATCTTCCCCAAAAGGTATATGATATACGGGAGAAGGAATGAGAGGAGATTGGATTTTTGTGAGTTGGTTTCAAAGACTGTGCGGGGTGAAAAATCCCGACGGAAGCAGCGTGGAAGAGGAAACCCTGAAAGCGCTGTACAAACGCTGCATTTCGATTGCCTGGCCCTCCACCGTGGAGGGAGTTCTGATCAGTTTGGTGGGTTCGGTGGATACCATGATGGTGGGCACTCTGGGTGCCGCCGCCATTACCGCCGTGGGGCTCACCAATCAGCCCCGGATGATCCTGATGGTATTGGCCCAGGCGATCTGTACCGGCACCACCTCCATCTGCGCCCGGCGCAAGGGGGCGGGCAACAAAGAAGCGGCTAATTCCTGCCTGATGCAGTCGTTGGTTATTGTTACACTGCTTGGCCTTTTGATGAGCCTTTTCGGCTTCTTCGGATCCGAATGGATCATGTATCTTGCGGGGGCGAATGAGGATACCCTGGGCATGAGCGCCGACTATTTCCGCATCATCAGCATGGGGATTCCCTTCAACTGCTGGACGATGTGTATCTGTGCGGCCCTGCGGGCGGTGGGAGATACCAAGGTCACCATGCGCACCAACGTAACCGCCAACCTGGTGAACGTTGTCATGAATGCGATCCTGATCAACGGTCTCCTGGGTTTCCCTGCCATGGGAGTGCGGGGCGCCGCCATTGCCACCTTCTGCGGAGCCGTAGTTTCCACCCTTATGGCCATTGCTTCGGTTCTGAAAAAGAACGGATATTACCACTTTGCTCTGCCGAAATTCGATAAAGTTACCCTGGAAGGACTCTTCCGGGTGGGTACCGGTTCCATTGCCGAATCGGTTTGCATGCGCATCGGTTTCTTCGTCCTGGCCCGCATGATCGCCGGTACCGGTACCGAAGCTTTTGCTGCCTACCAGATCGCTTCCCAGGTCACGACCCTGTCCTTTGTTTTGGGGGATGGGGCTGCCATCGCCGGGACTGCCCTTGTGGGACAGAGCCTGGGGGCAGGCGACAAAAAGCAGGCCATGTCCTGTGTGGCGGTGGTGCGCCGCATTGGGGTGTTTTTGTCCATTGGGCTGATGATTTTGATCTTTGCCCTCCGCAAACCCCTTGCCATGCTTTTTACCGATGACCCCACTCTCATTTTCCACGTGTCCCTTTCTTTCCTGGTGGCTATTGTAGGTATGATGCCCCAAAACGGACGTGTCATTTACGCCGGGTGTCTGCGCGGTGCCGGTGACGTAAAATACGTCGCCTGGGTCGCATTGATCAGCGTTGCCATCCTGCGTCCGGTCATTACATGGGTCTTCTGTTATTTGCTGGAAGCCTGGTTCCCCGGCTGCTATTTCGCCATTCTGGGGCCCTGGTACTCCTTTGTACTGGATGCCTACGCCAGGGAATGGATGTACAAAGCAAGGGTGAAAAAAGGAAAGTGGTTGGACACCAAACTTGCATAGATCATAAAACAAAAACGAGGAATGCAGCCGCATTCCTCGTTTCTTTTTGTCAAATAAGTTCGTATTCGAACATGAATCGCTTCAGGGTACTGCCCTCCATGGTTCCCTCCGGCAGGAGGGCCAGGGCCACCAGGGTAGTTTCCCCGGTTTCGGAGGGAGGGTCAATGCGGAGAAGGTCGGCGTAGTCGCCGTTGATGGCAACGACCTTGTAGATCATTTCCTCCATCTCTCACTCACCTGCCTTTTTGAAGGGGGTAACACCGTCCCAGGTGTAAAGGAAAACGTCGCTTTCCTGGCCGTCAGGCCCCTTTTTGGCTTCGGCAATATAGTATCTGCCGTCTCCAAAGGCGTAGAGGCCGGTGGAACCGTGGGGGAAGTCGTAACCCGTCACGCCGCTTGGGTGGGGAATGCCGCCCTTG
>JAFYNU010000072.1 GCA_017547975.1 Clostridia bacterium | reverse complement strand
GTTCTTCCGCTGACCGGCGACGGGGATGCCATTTCCTCCACCCGAATCCGGGATTCCTTATCCTCGGGTCGAATTGAGGAGGCAAACGCTCTTTTGGGCCATCCCCACACCCTTTCCGGTCTTGTGGAGCATGGACGCAAGGTCGGCCGTACTCTGGGGTTCCCCACCATCAACCAAGCCTATCCCGCTAACCTGATTCCCATGCCCCGGGGAGTCTATCTGACACATGCTTTCGTGGAGGGTGACCATCCCTATCCGGCCATCACCAACCTTGGTGTTCACCCCACCTTCGGAGAGGGTGCCCCGGAGGTTTTGGAGACACATCTCCTTACCGAAAATCTGTCGCTTTACGGCAAAACCGTCACCCTGGACTTTTTATCCTTCCTTCGTCCCGAGATGAAATTCTCATCCCCGGAGGAACTGAAAACCCAGATCGACACCGATATCCAAAAGGCTGTCCGCCATTTCGGGCTCACCGATTGATATTTGCATATATACGTTCTTCGTTGTATATTATGCACGTTGCTCAATCCCATTGCACATTCTCATATTTCCCATACAAGCCACATTCTATTATACACCTTGCACAATTTATTACACACCTATTTGGTAACTATCATCCATTATATAAGCTTGACAAACCGATATGCCAGGTGTATAATATGCGCATAACAAGCAAGTTGCTTGCATAATTATTTGCCCGGTTAAACCGAGAAAGGAAACCAAAATGAAAAAGCTGATTTGTGTACTTCTGGCCCTGTGCCTCTGTGTTTCTCTCTTCGCCGCCTGCGGCGAAAGCGAAAGCGACGCCCTCACCGTTGAAGCCGTCAAGGAAAAAGGAACCCTGCTCATCGCCACCAGCCCCGACTTTCCTCCCTTTGAAGAACTCACCTCCGAAGGTACTGTAGAAGGTATCGAAATCGATATCCTCAACCTCATCTGTGATGAACTTGGCGTAGAACTGGTTATCGAACAGATGGACTTCGACTCGGTCCTCCCGGGTGTCCAGGCCGGCAAGTATGACGTTGGCGTCTCCGGCATTTCGGTCACCGAAAAGAGAATGAAGAACACCCTCTTCACCGACGCCTACTGCCTGGCTGCTCAGGCCATCGTTGTCACCGCCGACAGCCCCATCGCCTCCAAGGCTGACCTGGATGGCAAGACCGTATCGGTCCAGACCGGTACCACTGCCGAATCCTTCTGCATGGAAGAAGGTTACGAAGTTTCCTCCTTCGCCGCCAACGCTGACGCCCAGTCTGCTCTGATCACCGGCAAGGTTGACGCTTGGGTCATCGACGACCTGACCGCCGCCGAAATGGTAGCCGCCTACAACGAAGAAAACCCCGGCGCCCTGGTCATCCTCTCCGAAGCCATGACCACCGAACCCTACGCCTTCGCTTTCCAGCTGGGCAATGACGACCTGGTAGATGAAATCAATACCATCCTCAACAAGCTGGTTGCTGACGGTACCGTAAAGAGCATCTTCGACAAGTTCAATGCTCCCTACACCTCCCCCATCGCATAAATTCGGTTGAAATGATACCGCAAAGGAACTGCTTGACGGGCAGTTCCTTTGCCTGTTTAGGAAAGGAGTCGATTCCCCATGAATGCATGGTTCGACAAGTTATACGAAACCTTTATTGAGTCCGGGCTATACGACCTTCTCTTCGAAGGAATCTATACCACCCTGCTGATTACCCTGGGTGCCCTGGTAATCGGTGTGATCATCGGCTCGTTGATTGCTGTGATCAAATATTTTGGCGAGGATGTTCCCGCCTTGAAACCCCTTTGCTGGCTTTGCGACCTGTACGTCACCGTGATCCGCGGTATCCCGGTGGTGGTACTGCTCCTCATTTTCTTCTTCATCGTGCTGAAGGCCTCCTCCGGTATTGTGGTTGGCATCGTCACCTTCGGTATTAACTCGGGTGCCTACATGGCAGAGTTGATTCGAAGCGGTCTCAATGCCGTGGATGCCGGACAGATGGAAGCCGGCCGCAGCCTCGGTATGTCCAAGATTCAAGCCATGGGCAAGATTATCTTCCCCCAGGCGATTCGCTACATTCTCCCCGCCATTTTCAACGAAATGATCGCCCTTCTGAAGGAAACCTCGGTTGCCGGTTACGTGGCGGTGGTGGACTTCACCCGTGCCTGTAACCTGGTACGTAACAACACCTACGACGTTGTCAATCCCCTGATGGCCTGTGCCCTCTTCTATCTGATCCTGGTTGTTCTTTTGACCCAGCTTCTCAATCTTCTGGAAAGGAGACTTGCTAATAAATGATTACCGTTAAAAATCTTTCCAAGCAGTTTGGCTCCCTGAAGGTGCTCAACGGCATTAGTGTGGAGATTAACAAAGGGGACGTTGTCTGTGTTATCGGCCCCTCCGGCTCCGGCAAGTCTACCTTCCTTCGCTGCCTTAACCTTTTAGAAAAGCCCACCGGCGGCCAGATCATTTTCGAAGGTGACGACCTTACAAGCAAAAAGGTCAATTTGAATCTTCACCGCCAAAAAATGGGGATGGTATTCCAACAGTTTAACCTCTTCCCCCACATGACGGTACTGGACAACCTGACCTGTGCCCCCATTATGCTGAAAAAGATTCCCAAGGATCAGGCTGAAGCCAAGGCCCTGGAGCTTTTGGATCGTGTCGGTCTTGCCGACCGGGCCAACGCTTACCCCAAGCAGCTTTCCGGCGGTCAGAAACAGCGTGTTGCCATTGTCCGTGCCCTTTGCATGGAACCCGACGTCATGCTCTTTGACGAACCCACCTCCGCCCTGGACCCCGAAATGGTCGGTGAAGTGCTGGACGTTATGAAACAGCTTGCCAAGGAGGGCATGACCATGGTGGTGGTCACACACGAGAT
>JAFYNU010000071.1 GCA_017547975.1 Clostridia bacterium | reverse complement strand
GAAGGTATCCCGAGCCGGCTCCCCATCGTTCTGGTTGGGACCCAGGCGAATGAAGTGGCGGATATTGTCGTTATATACCGTCACCAGCATATCCTGCCCGGGACGAATATCCAGCTTTTTGGTATCCCGGGTCAGACGGGTAATGGGCAGGGTGGTTTCTTCCAGGGTGGAACGCACCAGGAAGCAGGGGGTCTTGTTATTTTCCACCGCCCGGTCGTCAATGGTGAAGCGGGAGGTATTCCAGTCCACGTCGGTTTCAATGAAAGCGGTGACGGCCTTGGGTCCAATGTAGTAGGTGGCGTCAAATCTGGTTTTGACCGGGAGCTTGTGCTCGTTTGCATACGCATGGGCCGCCGCGATGGCTTCCATGTCGTCATGCTCCCCGTCTCCAACGGCGCCGAAATCCTCGTAATTTACGTAACGTTTTTCTTCCATAACCGTTTCTCCCATGCTTTGTCAGAATTTTGCCAGCTCGTCCGGGGTGAAGAGCTTGTCGCCGCAGGCGGCATTCTGGACAGCCTGGCGGACACTGGTCATACCGGGGATAGCCACCGGGGATGCGGCGTGGGAAATGGTGTAGCGGATGGCGGCTTCGGCGGGAGCAAGGTCAGGGGCAATGGTGGCCGCGGTCTCCAGGGAAGCCCGGGCTTTTGCCAAATTGTCCAGGAATTTTTCCCGTTGGGTGCCGCCTTCGCTCCAGGCTCTGCGCACGTCGTCGGTGAACACCGTCTTTTCATCAAATTTGCCCGAAAGGATGCCCTGGGCCAGGGGACCGCGCACCAAAACCGCAACTCCATGCTCCTTGCAGAAGGGCAGGAGTTCCTCCTCCGGCTGGCGGTTGATCAGCGAGTAATCCAGCTCCAGCACCCGGCACCTGCCCTCGCTCATGTCATAGAACCGCTTGAATACCTCAAAGCTATTGGTGGAAATACCGTAGGCCTTCACAAAGCCCTCTTCCATCAGGGCGTTGAAGCCCGCAATGTAAACACTGGGATCCTCAATACCGCCGTCGTGGCAGAGCACCACGTCCACGTAGCGGGTCTGCAGACGGCCGCAAATGGCGTGACCGCAAAGGCGGATAGAGTCCACCGTACCCTTGGGAATGCGTTCTCCCTGGCGGAAACCCCAGGAACCGATTTTCGACACAATGTATACCTTGTCCCGAATGTCCTTCAGGGCGCGGCCCAGGCGCAGTTCGGAGGTGCCGTGGGGATTGCCGTAGGCTTCGGCCACGTCGAAAAGGTTAACCCCCGCGTCATAAGCGGCGTGGATGATTTCGGCGGCCTGTTCGTCGGTCATTTCGCCCCACTGGCCTCCAATGTTCCAACAGCCCATACCCACTGCCGATACCTTCCAGCCCAGCGATCCAAATTCACGATACAACATATTTCTGTCTCCTTTTTTCCTTTTACCGCCCCAGGGCGGAGTCATCTTGCCACCATTATACCCCATTCCTCCCCCGGTTGCAAGGGAAATTCATCGTCCACACAACTATACCATTTGTTATTTATTATACTATACGTATATTTTCTGCGTTGGACAATTCTCTGTTTCTCTGCTATACTGTAACCATCAAGCAAAGGAAGGTGTTTCTATGTTACAGCTTCACGTCAATCCCTCCCGTATCATTGGGGACCGCGACCCCATGCTGTATGGGCATTTTCTGGAACATTTCCATCGACAGGTCTACGGCGGCGTTTTCCAGCCAGGACACCCCCTTTCGGACGAGGACGGCTTCCGCACCGATATTCTGGATGCCATGCGAAAAATCCAGGTTCCCATCCTGCGCTGGCCCGGCGGCTGCTTCGTTTCCTCCTACCATTGGAAGGAAGCGGTGGGTCCCAACCGCAACCCCATGTTCGACAAGGCGTGGCGGGTGGAGGACCCCAATACCTTCGGCACCGACGAATACGTTAAGCTTTGTCGCAAGCTTGGGTGCGAGCCCTACATCTGCACCAACGCGGGCACCGGCACCGCCGAAGAAATGAGCGATTGGGTGGAATACTGCAACCTGGAATCCGAGGGCAAATACGCCAAATGGCGCATTGCAAACGGCCACGAAAAGCCCCATGCTGTGAAATACTGGTCCATCGGCAACGAAAACTACGGTCATTGGGAGCTTGGAGCCAAGTCCAGTGAGGAATGGGGCCTTTTGACCCGGGAATCCGCCAAGCTGATGACCCACGTGGATCCCACCATTGAGCTTTCGGCCGCCGCCCTTTCCGATGTGGCCTGGAACATGAACCTGCTTCAGAACTGCGGCCGCTACCTGGACTGGATCTCCATCCACGAATACTGGGACATGATGCCGGAGAAAAACGCCCCCGCAAGCTACGAGGAATGCATGGCCTTTACCGACAGGATCGATCATTCCATCAAGGAAGTACGGGGAATTTTGGCTGCCCTGAAGCTGGACGACAAAATCAAGATTGCCTTCGACGAGTGGAACCTGCGGTCCTGGCATCACCCCGGTGTACACAATTATCCCTTGGG
>JAFYNU010000070.1 GCA_017547975.1 Clostridia bacterium | reverse complement strand
GCCGTGGATGGGCTGGAAGAAATTCTTGGCAAAAAGCTTGATACCCTGCGTGTGGTGGGCGGCGGCTGCAACAACGTCAACCTGATGGAATTCACCGCCAACGCCCTCGGCCGCAAGGTCATCTGCGGCCCCATCGAGGCCACCGCCATCGGCAACATGACCGCCCAGCTCCTGTCCCTGGGTGAATTCCAGGATCGCTGGGAAGCCCGGAAGGTCATCGGCGAATGCTTCGAGCAGATCGTTTACGAACCCACCGATATTGATGCCTGGGCCGATGCCTACGCCCGGTTTAAGGCCATCATCGAAAAGTAAAGGGAGGATTTCCAAATGAAAGCTTACGGTAAGACCACCTGGCTCATCGGTGACGCCTTTTGGGACAGCCATTCCAACGGCATCTACCCCAGCCACGAGTCCATCTGCGTCCTGAATACCTCCGACAAGGACGCTCACATCTCCATGACCCTGTTCTTCGAGGACCGGGAAAAGAAAACCGGCTTCGATTCCTTCTGCCTGGCGGGCCGTACCCACCACATCCGCATGGACCGCATTGTTTCCACCGCCGGGGAAACCGTTCCCCTGGATGTTCCCTACGCCATTCTGGTGGAAAGCGACACCCCCATCGTGGTGCAGTACAGCCGTTGCGACACCGCCCAGGAAGCCCTCACCTTCATGACCACCATGGCCTACCCTGTGGAGGAATAATCCATGATCCGAATTTTATCCATTGGTAACTCCTTCTCCACCGACGCCACCAAGTACGTGTGGGAAATCGCTTCCGGCATGGGGTGCGAGGTGGAGACCGTCAACCTCTACATCGGCGGTTGCTCCCTGTATACCCACGTAAAGCACCTCCGCTCCGGCGAACGGGCCTACTCGTATGAACGAAACGGCCAGCCCCTGGCCGAAAATGCCTCCATCCCCGAAACGGTGAAGGCCGGCCCCTGGGATTTCGTCACCCTGCAACAGGCAAGCCACTACAGCGGTCTGCCCCAGACCTACCACCCCTTCCTGGAGGAATTGGCCGACTTTATCCGCAAGGAAGCCCCCGAGGCCAAAATTCTGATGCACCAGACCTGGTCCTACGACCCCGAAAGCACCCACGATGGTTTCCCCATTTACAACCGTGACAGTGCCGGAATGTATCAGGCCGTAAAAGCCGCCTACGACCAGGCCGCCGCCGCGATCGGGGCTGACCTGATTCCGGTGGGCGACGCCGTGGAGGCCGCCCGGAAGACCCCTCTGTTTGCTCCGGGAAGCGGCAAATTCCCCATGAATCGGGATGGTTTCCACCTTTCGGTTCCCTACGGCCGGTACCTGGCTGCTCTGGTTTGGTGTGAAAAGCTTTTGAAGCTTGATGTCCGAAAGGATGCATATATCCCCGTAACCCGGGACGTCGCCGCAGACCCCGAAGCCCTGGCGATTCTGCGCGAAATCGCCCATTCTGTGGTCAACCCCAACTGAATAATCCTTTTCCCCCGCCCCACCGGCACTTCCCGGTGGGGCCTCTTTTGGGGGAACTTTTGGGAGACGGTATCCTTCTTCCTGCATTTTGTTGCATTTCGATAAAACGTTAAAGCGATAAAGCAAGAATTTTATGGATGCTTTGCCTCCTCCCTGCTTGCAAAGTAGCTCAGGTCGTGATATAATATCGGGTATGAATCAAAAACCGATCCTTTTCGGGGTTGGTTTTCAATTAAAGGAGGAAATCCCCATGAATTATGTTGACAGAGTGTTAGCGGATCTCGACGTCCGTTACGCGAATGAAAAAGAGTTTTTGCAGACTGCACACGAAGTGCTGGAATCCCTGCGTCCCGTAATCGATGCAAATCCCCAGTATGAAGCCGCCGGCCTGCTGGAGCGTTTGGTTGAGCCGGAACGTATCATCATGTTCCGTGTTCCCTGGGTTGACGACAAGGGCAAGGTCCAGGTCAACCGCGGCTACCGCGTACAGTTTAACAGCGCCATCGGTCCCTACAAGGGCGGTCTGCGCTTCCACCCCTCGGTAAACCTGAGCATCATGAAGTTCCTGGGCTTCGAACAGACCTTCAAGAACTCCCTGACCAGCCTGCCCATGGGCGGCGGTAAGGGCGGCTCCGACTTCGACCCCCGCGGCAAGTCGGATAACGAAATCATGACCTTCTGCCAGAGCTTCATCACCGAGCTGTTCCGCCACATCGGCCCCGACACCGACGTACCTGCCGGCGACCTGGGCGTAGGTGCCCGCGAAATCGGCTATATGTTCGGCCAGTACAAGCGTCTTGTCAACCGCTATGAGGGCGTTCTGACCGGTAAGGGTCTCTCCTTCGGCGGCTCTCTCATCCGTCCCGAAGCCACCGGCTTTGGTGATGTCTACTACACCGACGAAATGCTCAAGTCCTTCGGCGACACCATCAAGGGCAAGACCTTTGCTGTTTCCGGCTTCGGCAACGTTGCCTGGGGTACCGTTAAGAAGATCACCGAGCTGGGCGGTAAGGTTGTGACCATTTCCGGTCCCGACGGCTACATCTACGACGAAGACGGCGTTTGCACCGAAGAAAAGATCAACTTCATGCTCCAGATGCGTGCCTCCGGCCACGACAAGGTAAAGGATTACGCCGACAAGTTTGGTGTTCCCTACTTCGAAGGCCAGAAGCCCTGGGGCGTCAAGGCCGACATCCTCATGCCCTGCGCCACCCAGAACGAGGTTGGTATGGCAGAAGCCGAAAAGATCGTTGCCAACGGCATCAAGTACTACGTCGAAGTTTCCAATATGCCCACCACCAACGAAGCCATGGCCTATTTGAAGAAGAACGGTGTCATCATCGCCCCCTCCAAGGCTGTTAACGCCGGCGGCGTATCGGTCTCCGGTCTTGAAATGAGCCAGAACTCCATGCGCTACAACTGGACCGCCGAAGAAGTCGACGCCAAGCTCAAGCAGATCATGTACAACATCTACTGGAACTCCTACAATGCCGCCAAGAAGTACGGCATGGAGGGCGACCTGGTTGCCGGTGCCAACATCTCCGGTTTCGAAAAGGTTGCCACCGCCATGATGGCCCAGGGCGTTTGCTGATTCCCCTTTCTCCCGTTTATCCCCACAGCCGCAGGTGCATTCCTGCGGCTGTATTTTATCCCGCAAAATATTTCGATTTTCCCGAAAATAATGCTTGACATTTTCCGCAGAATATGGTATAT
>JAFYNU010000069.1 GCA_017547975.1 Clostridia bacterium | reverse complement strand
CCGGCTTTTTTGCCTCGGTCATGGCTACGTGCAGGGCCGCTCCGCCGGAAATCCCCGCCAGAACCCCCTCCCGTCTGGCCAGAAGTCTGGCCGCGGCGAAGGCCTCCTCTGTGGTTACAGCGGCAACCTCATCATAAAGTTCCCGATCCAGTACCCCCGGAACGAAATTGGCACCGATTCCCTGGATTTTATGACTCCCCGCCACCCCCTTACTCAAGAGGGGGGAATCGGCAGGCTCCATGGCGATCACCTTTACCGTTGGTTTCTTCTCCTTCAGGTATCTGCCGGTTCCGGTGAGAGTTCCTCCGGTGCCAACCCCTGCCACCAGCATATCCACCATTCCCTCGGTGGCTTCCCAGATTTCGGGCCCGGTGGTTTGGTAATGGGCTTCCGCATTGGCGGGATTTTCAAATTGGGAAGGGATAAAGCTCCCGGGAATTTCCGCCGCCAGCTCCTCCGCTTTTTTCACCGCCCCGGTCATACCTTCCGCCGCAGGGGTCAGCACCAGTTCGGCACCATAGGCCGCAAGCAGCATCCGCCGTTCCATACTCATGCTTTCCGGCATGGTAAAGATCACCCGGTAACCCCTGGGGGCCGCCATGGCGGCAAGCCCGATGCCGGTGTTGCCGCTGGTGGGTTCGATGATGACCGAGCCGGGCCCCAACAGACCATCGGCTTCGGCTTTTTCAATCATAAAGAGAGCGGCCCGGTCCTTGATACTGCCGCCGGGGTTTCCCCCTTCCATCTTCACCGCCACGTCGGCCAGCCAACCCTGTTCTTTTTTCAACACGTTTAACCGCAAAAGGGGGGTCATGCCCACCGCTTCGGCAATGTTATCGATCATTTTCATAGAGATCCCTCCGGACACGAAGTTTCCCCTATTGTACTCCCGGGGGAGCCATTTGTCAATTCTCCGCCAGATATTCTTCCAGGGTAATTCCGCTTCCGGTAACACTCCGGGCGATGCTGACCCCCACGTAGCGGTAATGCCAGGGTTCCCAGATGATACCGGTCACCGCCTCCTTCCCCTTGGGATAACGGAGGATAAAGCCGTAATCGGCGGCATTTTTCACCAACCATTTTGCCTCGGGGGTTTCGGCATATCCCTCGTCCAAATTTTGGTAGGAAAGGGCCACAATATCGAAAGCCAAACCGGTTTCATGCTCGCTGGTTCCCGGAACCGCCGAAATGCGGCTTGCCTCCCGGAGGGCATCCTGGTAGCCCATGCCCTCATCCAGTTTTTTCTTGATCTGATTCAAAAACAGCACCTGCTGTTCCTCCCGGGTACGGTATCCCGAACACACCACGAAGGATAATCCCTCCCGCTCCCCTGCCTTGAGCATCAGATTCAGTGCCGCCGTTGCACGGCTTTCTCCCCGGGAGCCCTGTCTGCCCGTCTCCACCAGGTCCACCACATAATCCTCCGGCAGAGGGTTATCCCGGTTTACCAGAAGACAGCGCTCCTGGTTTGCTGTTTCGGACTCAGATTCCTTTTCTGCTTCGATCAATGCCATCCAGTCAATTTCGGAGGTTTCTTCCGTCTGGATTTCGGTTTCCGTCTCGCTTTCTGTTTCCGCCACCTCCTCCGGTGGTTCTGCCATAGCCACCTCCGCATCCCACAGGAAAATAACCGAGCCCAAAATCAGCAGGAGCATCATCAGCGCCAGCCCTATCTTTTGCATATTCATCCCTCCTTCGCTACCAGTTTACACCATTCTGCCGAAAAAAAATGTCATTCTCTGTTTCGACGGCATATATTGATAATGATTCGTCAAAAAGGGAGTGTGAACCGTGAAAAAAGGGCCCTTTGGCAAACACCTGACCGCCAAGTCGGCCGGACTCATTCTGATTTCGGTGGGTGGTGGCATTCTTGCCTCTTGCTTTTTCCCGCCCCATCTGACCATTCTGTGCCTGAGCTTGCTTTTGACCATTGCGGGGGTTTGTTTGCTTTCGAGTGCGAAAGGAGGTTGCTTTTGAATATTCGTGTTGTGAAACCTAAGAAATGGATTCAATCTATCCTTCGTAAATTTTTCAAGGTGGATTCGGATACATAACCGGCTGTGGGAAGGGGCTTTCGGGCTCCTTTCCATTTTTCATTTGACAAATCCTTTCTGGGCTGTTATCATCAATATAGAAATCCAAAAGGAGGAAGGCCATGTCCCGTGCACCCATTATCGAATTGAAGCCCTTTTGTACCATGGAAGGCCCGGGCTTTCGCTTTTATTTCGGCATATCTCCCTGTTCTTCCCCCTGTGCTTTCCCCTGTTCCCAGAAAAACAATGCCACCTGGCTGGATCCGGAAGAATGTGCCTACATGCTGATTCCGGAGGATTATCTGCATCGGGGCGGTGGTGTTACGCTGGGCGGCGGGATCCTGTGGCATCCTGCGTTTGCCAAAGATCTTTTATCCCTTTTGAAAAGCCGCCACTACCACACCGCCATCCACACCTGCGGCACCTATCCCCCCTGGCAGGAGCGGGAACTGCTCTCCCTCCTGGCGCTTTGCGACCTGGTCATCTGCGACCTTCCCTTTGCCACCGAGGAGACTCTTCAAAAACATTTGGGATACAGTCTGACCCAACCACTTTCCTTCCTTTCCCTGGCCAATGGCGCCGGTTGCGAGATATGGGTCCACCGCACCCTCTACCCCGGACTCAACGATGACCCGGAAGAGCTCTTGCGGCTGAAACGGTTGGTATCTCCCCTGGAAAAGTTGGATTCCATCACCCTGTTCCCCTACCAGAAAGAGCGGATGACCAATCCCCCTTTCCCCCATATTCCCGATACCCGCGAAGAAGATTTGGCCGAAAAACAACTGTTGCTTCTCTAATATCTGCACCACCTTCCAGCCCGGCGCATACGCTGATGGGGAGGTGGTGGTTTTTTTATGGATTCTGTCCTGTTTCCGGCGCTGGGTGCGACCCTGTTTACCTGGTCTATGACCGCAATGGGCGCTGCCACGGTGGTCTTTTTCAAAAAGGTCAGCGATACCCTGATGAACGTATTGCTGGGCTTTGCTTCGGGGGTCATGATTGCCGCAAGCTTCTGGTCTTTGCTTTTGCCCGCCATTGAAGGGGCGTCAGGTTTTTCTATCCCTGCCTGGCTGGTGGCCTCCGGCGGTTTTTTGGGGGGCGCTCTTTTCATGTGGGGGGTGGATACCCTGCTCCGCTTCGCCCGGCAAAGCACAACCCTGCCCAACGTTCCCTCCTCCGGGCGCGCCCAAAGACTCCTTCTCCTGGTGCTTTCCATGACACTCCACAACATTCCCGAAGGACTTGCGGTGGGGGTTGCTTTTGGCGCCCTATATCGGGGCGGTTATGACCCGGAAGGGATGATGGGGGCCATCACCATTGCCTTGGGAATTGGTCTCCAGAATTTTCCGGAGGGGGCCGCCGTGTCCCTGCCTCTGCGCCGGGAGGGGGTATCCCGGTTGAAAAGCTTTGCGGTTGGGCAATTCTCCGGCATGGTGGAACCGATAGCCGGCGTCCTGGGGGCTCTGCTTGTGGTATATATCGAACCTCTGCTCCCCTTTGCCCTGGCCTTTGCCGCCGGAACCATGATTTTGGTCACGGTTCATGAGCTGATCCCCGAATGCCAGCAAAATCGGGATGCGGTCCCCTATGCATCCACCATGGGAATCATGCTGGGATTTGTTTTGATGATGATACTGGACGTGGCTTTCGGTTAACAAAAGGCAATGCCGTTCCACCATCAAAGACATGTCGCCCCGATCCGGCGTATACCAAGCAAAAAGGTAGTCCGAAGAGGACTACCTTTTTGGGTTAAAAACTAATTTCACATATTCAAATCCGCATCATCGGTATTTTATTTTGAAAAATGCGCTCTATATTCACCGGGCGATATCCCGTAAATTCTTGAGAATCGGGAAGCACGCAGCCAAATATTTCGCTTTGTTCCTTCGGATTTATGTGT
>JAFYNU010000068.1 GCA_017547975.1 Clostridia bacterium | reverse complement strand
GATATGGTATAATGCACCAAAAAGAAGACGGAGGTGTGCCATGTATTTTCGACACGACCTGCCCTACGTATATCCCGAAAAAAGCGACGAGCACATGATCGACGTGAAGCATTTACGGGACGTGAATCTGGATGAAAACTATCCCTACCTGCAAAAAAGCTTTTGGTTCAGGTGCCAACGGGACTTTTGCGGATCTGCCAATATACCGTTTTGCCCCTGGTCATGTTTGCCCGGCACGGCTTACGCATCCACGGCAAGGGAAAGCTCCGGGAACACAAGACCCTGTTTGCCGATGGGCTGATGACCATCTCCAACCACGTTTTCATGTGGGACTATATTTGCATTATGGTGGCTCTGCGGCCCAGGCTGGGCTTCTTCCCTGCCTGGAAAACCAATCTGGAGGGGCCAAACGGCCCCCTGATCCGCATGGCCGGGGGAATCCCCATTCCCACCGAAAGCATTCGCCCCATGATCAAGTTCAAAGAGGCCATGGAGGAGGTGCTGGACCGGGGGAGCTGGCTCCACTTCTTTCCGGAAGGCTCCATGTGGTTTTATTACCCCGATATCCGCCCCCTGAAAAAGGCGGTGTTCAAGTATGCGGTTAGCTTTGACCGGCCCATCCTGCCCATTACCTTTTCCTTCCGGCCCAGGAAGGGGCTGTGGAAGCTTCTGGGCAAAAGCCCCCTGGTGGACCTGAATATCGGGGATCCCATTTTCCATGACAGAACCCTGCCCCAACCGGCCGCCGCCCGCAAAATGCAGGAGGAGGCCTACCATATCATGCAGGGGATGAACGGGATCCATCCCGGAGACCCCACCTACAACGAAAACCAGGATGTTGCAAGCTATCAAAAAACCATGTAACCCTGCAAAAACAGAAGAGAAGGAGAAAGAAACATGACAGCTCAGGATCGTATGATGCAGAAAAAATGGGGTGTTTTCAACCACTTCCTCTACGGCAGTGAAAAGGGCTACACCGACTATCGGGCAGACGACAAGGAAGAAATTCTGCGGATGGCGGAGGAATGGAATCAGCAGGTGGATTCCTTCGACGTGGAAAAGCTGGCTCGTACCCTCCACGAAATCGGTTGTGGCTACTACTTCATCACCGTCATGCAGGGAACCCGCTTTATGATCGCCCCCAACGCCGCCTACAGCCGTATCACCGGCATTGCCCCCGGGGAAGGATGTGCCCGGCGGGATCTGATCCGGGATATTGGGGAAGCCCTGAAGCAATACGACATCGACCTCTATCTGTACTACACCGGGGACGGCCCCCATTTTGACAAGGTGGCGGGACCCGCCATGGGCCTTTACGAGGATTACGAAGCCGGACTCCACGGCAAGGTGGACCGGCAGTTTGTGGAAAACTGGGCGGCGGTCATGGAAGAATATGCCGTTCGCTACGGCGATCTGGTAAAGGGCTGGTGGGTGGACGGCTGTTATGCTCACCTGGGCTATGACAACGAGCTGCTTTCCCTCTACTACAATGCCATGAAGAAGGGAAACCCGGAGGTGCTGGGGGCCTTCAACAGCGGCACCGCAAGTTTCGTCCATCCCGATGGGGATGATACCCCCATCAAGTGGTTCGAACACGAGGGCTTCATTTGCGGCGAGGATAACGACTTTACCTATATTTTCCAAAACCGCTTCACCGGCGGCGCGCAGAATCATCTGCTGATCCCCCTGGGGAACTATCGGGATGGAAACCCCTGTGCCGGATGGCGCAACACCGGCGTGCGGCGGGACAAGGAATACCTGGCCGACTACATTGCCCGGAATAACCGGGCGGGTGCGGTGATCACCGTGGATATTTTCGTGGACCAGCACGGAAATTTCGACCCTGCACAGGTGGAAGCCCTGAAATATGTGGGAAGCCGGCTCAAGTAACCCGTTTGGTATGGACAAAAGATACGGCAGGGACGGCAATCTCGAATGGTCATGCGAAAAAGCAGATGCTTCGGCATCTGCTTTTTCTTTTGGGATGGGGATTGTCAAGGGAGGGGTTGTGTAGTATAATCAGCATATCACAAAGAAAACGAGGGCGTAATATGGATAACGTTAAGTGGTTTAAGGAAGCAAAATACGGCATGATGGCCCACTGGGGGCTCTACTCCCTGTTGATGGGGGAATACCGGGGCAAGCGGGTGGAAACCTACGCCGAATGGGTGCAAAGCTACGCCGCCATCCCCAATGGGGAATACGAACAGCTTGCCAGGGCCTTCAACCCCATCTATTTCAATGCGGACGAGTGGATTCGCCTGGCAAGGGATGCGGGGATGCAATACTTTGTGTTTACCTCCAAGCACCACGACGGGTTTGCCCTCTATCACTCCAAGGCGGACAGGTTTAACGTGGTGGACGCCACCCCCTTCGGCCGGGACGTGGTGGGGGAACTGGCGGAGGCCTGTTACAAGTACGGGCTGAAGCTGGGGCTTTATTATTCCCAGGAGCTGGATTGGCATCATCCCCACGGGGGCGGCTACGACCGGTTTGAACCCTGCGCAGGCATCTCCTGGGATAACAGCTGGGACTACCCCGATCGGGCAAAGAAGGATTTTTCCATCTGCTTTGCCGAAAAGATCAAGCCCCAGGTGGAGGAGCTTCTGAAAAACTACGGCGACCTGTGTCTCATGTGGTTTGACGTGCCCCACACCATCACCCCGGAACAGAGCCTGGAGCTCAACCGTATGGTGAAGAACCTCCAGCCAAACTGCCTCATCAATTCCCGCATCGGCAACGGTGCCTACGACTACGTATCCCTGGGGGACAACGAGTACCCCGCCAAAATGGAAAAGCTGGACAAGGCCCAGACCGAAGCCGACCCCAACAGCCTGGACGGTATGAAATATTCCCCCTACGACCTTTACGAAACGGCGGGTACCCTGAACAGCTCCTGGGCCTTCAAGTATTTTGACCAGAACTGGATCACCCCGGAAGAGGTGAAGGGACGCCGGGAAAAGCTCAACGGCATGGGTATCAATTACCTCCTGAACGTGGGCCCCGACGGCCTTGGCCGAATCCCCTCCTTCTCCCAGGAAACCCTACGGGCCGCCGCAGAGAAATAAAGAAAAACAGGATCGGAGGTTTTCTTATGGCATTCCGCATTGCCGATGGGCACGTCCATCTGGAAAACGTAGAAATCGGAGCGTTTGACAAACCGCAAAAGCTCCTGGATACCATGGCCCACAAGGGTGTCACAGACGCATCTTTGCTGGCCTTCATGCCGTTTTGTGACGTGGTATCCAATTTGCGGGTTCTTTACTGGAAGGACCGATACAAAAGAATGGCCCTTCGGGCTTTTGGCTGCTTCCACGAGACCGATCTTTACCGGGATATTCCCTACGAAAAACAATACGAGACCCTGATGGACCTTGGCTGTGACGGCATCAAATTCATCCAGATGAAGCCCGACCGGCGCCGGGTTCTGGGGAAAGGGCTGAACCATCCCTCCTACGACAGGGCCCTTTCCGCCATGGAAGAGCGGGGAACCCCGGTGGTCATCCATTCGGGTGACCCCGAAACCTTCTGGGATCCCGGCCAGGTGACCGACTATATGCTCAAGCGTGGGTGGTTTTATGGGGATGGCAAGCACCTTTCCTGCGATGCCATTTACGCTGAGGACTTTGAAATGCTGGAAAAGCATCCCAAACTCCGGGTCACCTTTGCCCACTTCTTTTTCCTTTCCAATAAACCCGACGAAGCCCGCCGGGTTATGGATCGCTATGAAAACGTGAATTTTGATCTGACCCCCGGTTGGGAAATGTACCTTGGTTTTTCCCGGGATATCGACCGGTGGCAGACCTTTTTTGAAGAATATGCCGATCGCATTCAGTTTGGCACCGACTCCAACGACGACAAGGATTCGAATGCCGATCTCAACGACCTGGTCCGTATGGCCTTGACCCACGACAAGAGCGAGTTTGAAATGCCCATCTGGGGGCACAGAATCAAAGGGTTGGACCTTTCGGCGGAAACGGTTGAAAAGATCTGTTACAAAAACTACCTCCGCTTTGTGGGGGAACGTCCCCGGCAGGTCAACCGTCCGCTCTTTTATCAAACCGCCCAAAGGATGCTTTCGGATATCCGGGGTCTTTGCGATATGGCCCCTTCGATCCAATGGATCGAGGATATGATCCTTTGTGACGCCCAATAACACCGTTTCCCTTCCGAACCGGGATATTTACCATTTTCAGGAGGATGACAATATGAAACTGAGCATTTGGACCAGCTACTATGCCGAGCTTTCGGCGGAGGAAGCCGTGAAGACTTTGGTGGAAAACGGGATCACCGCCACCGAGCTTTCGGATGAGCACGGCTATGAACTTCTGCAGCGGGACTCCGACGTGGCGGCCACCGGGCGGAAATTTGCCGCCTTTGCCAGGGAGGCCGGCATGGAAATTCCCCAGGGGCACCTGTGGCTTCGGGTGAAGATCTGCACCGACCCGGATGCACTGGATATTCTTTGCAAATGGGTGGATCTTTACGAGGCCATCGGCATCCAAAACATGGTGCTCCACTGCGACTCCATGGCGGACAGCGGCCTTTCCCACCAAGAGGTGGTGGCACGGAATATCCAAGTGCTTCGTAAGCTTGCAGAGCACGTGAAGGACAAGGAGATCACCATTTGTCTGGAAAACCTGGGGGCAATTGTGGGCAACGTGGACGAGATTCTGGAGATCCTTGAAGGGGTAGGCAGTCCCCGCTTCGGCATCTGCCTGGATACCGGCCACCTGAATCTCCACGACAAGGATCAGCGGGCCTTTATCCTGAAGGCCGGGGAAAAGCTACGCGCCCTGCACATTGCCGACAACGACGGAAGCGGGGATCAGCACATGATGCCCTTCAACCGGGGGAATATCGATTTCTTCACGGTGGTGAAGACTCTGCGGGAAATCGGCTACCGGGGGATTTTCAACATGGAAATTCCCGGAGAGCGGAATGTACCCATGGAAATGAAGGCCGCCAAGATCGCCTACGTGAAAAATGGCTACGATTTCCTGATGAAGCAGTAATTCAAAGAAAAGACGTCGTAGCTTCCGGGGGATTTTTTGAGGTCGGTTATTGGGGGAGCAAAAGCTCGGTGGGGAGTTTTACTTCCAGAATGTCGGTGCCGGTGCGAATCGATTCCGCCAGGTAGCGTCCTGCGTTTTCGCCCATCTGGGCGCAGTTGCCGGTGACCCGATAGGATGCCATGGCCTCCCTGGAACCCGAAATACACCGCCCCGCCACCAGAATTCCCTTGTAGCCCTTGGGAACCAGGGCGCGCAGGGGGATGTGGTACGGCTGTACCTTGAAGCAATGTTGACCCTTGTTGGATTTGGTGTGCAGGTCGGCACCGAAGGTGACGTGGGCCACCGCGTCCTCAAACCGGGCGCCCGAAAGAATATCCTCCTCGGTCAGGTAGTATTCCCCGATGATGCGGCGGGATTCCCGTACGCCCAGCACGCTGGAGGAGGTGATCAATTCCAGATCCTTGAAGTCGGGGTCATAGCGGGTCAAAAACTCGAAGGCATCGATAAGCTGTTGACGGCCCTCCATGGTGGCGCGGGTCAGCGCCTGGGCATCCAGGGGATCGTGTTCGTACATGTGGGTGAACTGCACGACGCCAAAGTGGGAGTTTGGTACCGGAATCAGGTAGGGGACCCGGAAGGGAATCTCCTTGCCGGCCTTGTTGTAGGCGGCGTTGAGCTTTTCAAACAGCATCAGCCCGTCCCGATAGGCCTCGGGAATGTTACCCACCAGGAACATCAGGGTCATAGCCTGACACTCCCGGTAATCTCCGTCCACACCAAGTTCGAAGGGACATCCCGCGGCGGCGGCCACGTTGCCGTCACCGGTGCAGTCCACCACGGTTTTCGCCATGGCGGCAAACCGGCCGCCAATGTTTTCGGCCACAATGCCGTAAACTCGGTTGCCCTCCGCCAGGGTGCGGGAGAAGGTGGTGTTGTATAATACCTCCACCCCGGCTTCGGTCATTTTCTGTTCCAGAATGTGCTTCATATATTCGTAGTTGAAGCTTCGGTCCCAAAAACCGCCGAATTGCCCCCGCTCCTTCAGGGCGGTGACCAGCTCGTTTACAATGCCGGACTTGTTGTTATAGTCAAAGAAGGGGTTCATGAATCCGGTGGTCCAGGCACCCCCCAGACAGTTGAATTTTTCGATCAGCAGGGTTTTCATTCCTGCACGCCCCAAAGCAATGGCCGCACCGCACCCCGCAGGGCCGGCACCCACCACGATGGCATCATATTCCCCCCGGATGGGCGTTTCCAGTCGCTCTTGAATGAACATACAGCCTTCCTCCTTTTGGTTCGCTCTTTGGAATCATTATACTCCCTGGGCAATGCCGGAGTCAATAGGGGAGAAAATCCGGGAAAAATGGAAATTTTCCTGTTTCCCTTTTGGGGGGAAGGTGGTATAATAGATGCGGTCAATCGTGCTGTGGCATAGCGCGGTTTGGCGATGCGGCCCTTCCTGCCCTGATGCAGAAGAGAAACAGTTTTTGCAAAACGGAGAAGATTGCTATGGGATTTTTACTGATTATTTTGAATAATGCCGCCCACCAGGTGGAGGGCATGCTGACCCGGCGCTACGGCAACAAGCACGGAGCGGGGGGGATGTTTTTCAACGCGGTGGTGTGCCTCTTTTCCATGCTGTTTTTCGTGCTCACCGACCGGGACGGCTTTTATTTTCCCGGGGCTCTGTGGGTCTACGGCGGCATCAGCTGTCTTTGCTTCGCCACCGGGTTTTACGGTATGTACCGGGCTCTGCAGTTGGGATCCTACGTGATTTCCCGGCTCATCAGCTCCTTTTCGGGGGTACTGGTGATCTTCTACGGGCTCTTTTATCTGGGGGAGGATGCCAACCTGTTCCAGTATATCTCCATCGTTTTGGTGTTCCTGTCGCTTTTCATTATGAACTACCAAAAGCCCGACCCGGGGGCAAAGAAGGAAAAATTCTCCTTCGGATGGCTTGCCTGGGTGCTGGCCTCCCTGGTGGCAAACGCCTTCATCGCCATTCTGCAACGGGAGCAGCAGATCAGATTTGATAACCAATGCGACAACGAATTCATGATCCTTTCCCTGGGGGGCGCCTTCCTGGCACTCCTGCTCATCGGCCTTGCCAAGGAGCGGGATCAGTTCAAGTCGGTGGTGAAATTCGGTACCCTCTACGGGGCCGGGGCGGGACTCATGAACGGAGCCGCCAACCTGGTGGGGCTTTGGACCTACTATTACATCCCCATTTCGGCGGCGTCTCCCATCCGTACCGGGGTGGGTACCGTCATGAGCTTTTTGGTTTCCTGGCTCCTTTACAAGGAAAAGTTCTCCAAGCAGAAGCTGGTGGGGGT
>JAFYNU010000067.1 GCA_017547975.1 Clostridia bacterium | reverse complement strand
TCCTGGTAGAAGGGGAAGCAAAATGAGAATGCAATTTACCCCCGCCAGGGCAAAGGGCACTGTTCCGGCCCCGGCATCCAAAAGCATGAGCCATCGGCTCCTGATTGCCGCCGGCATGGCCCCGGGGAAAAGCGTCATCACCGGACTTGGGGAAAGCGAGGACGTGCTTGCCACCCTGGATTGCCTGCGGGCCCTGGGGTGCGAAGCCACCCTGGAAGGAGACACCGCCACCGTGATGGGCAGGGACCCCAAAACCATGACCCCAGGAATCCTTCCTTGTCGGGAATGCGGCTCCACTCTGCGCTTTTTCATTCCCATCGCCCTGCTTTCCAGGGAAGAAAAGACCTTTACCGGAAGCACGCGGCTCATGGAACGTCCCCTGGACGTGTATGAAGAACTCTTTCAAAAGCAAAATATCACCATGACCCGTCGGGATGGTAAGATATTCCTGTCGGGAACCCTTAAGGGTGGGGAAATCACCCTCCGGGGGGACGTGAGCAGCCAGTTTATTTCGGGGCTCCTTTTTGCCCTGCCCACCCTGCCGGAGGGGGGGACCCTGCATCTGCTGCCTCCTGTGGAGAGCCGAAGCTATATCGATCTGACCCTTTCAGCCCTGCATGATTTTGGTATTTCGGCCGATTGGACCGACGAAACCACCCTGTATATTCCGGGGAACCAGACATACCAGCCTCGCTCCCTTCGGGTGGAGGGGGATTGGTCCAACGCCGCCTTCCTCCATGCTTTTTCGGCCATCGGCGGGGAGGTGGAGGTTACCAATCTGCGGGCCGACAGCCTCCAGGGGGACAAGGTCTGCCTGCTCCATCTGGAAGCCCTGCAAAAGGGTTTTGCTGAAATTGACCTGGCGGATTGCCCCGACCTGGGACCGGTTTTGATGGCGGTTGCCGCCATGAAGCATGGAGCCCATTTTACCAATACCCGTCGCCTTCGCATCAAGGAATGCGACCGGGCAGAGGCCATGCGGGCCGAGCTCCACAAATTCGGTATCCCGGTGATCCTTTCGGATAACGAGATCACCATACAAGCCGCCCCCCTGCAAGCCCCTGCTGCTCCGGTGGATGGGCATAACGACCACCGCATCGTTATGGCTATGTCGCTTCCCCTGTCGGTCACCGGCGGGGCAGTGGAGGGTGCCGAAGCGGTACGGAAAAGCTATCCCGAGTATTTTTCGGTACTCAAATCGATTTCCCTGGAGGTAGAAGAAGATGGAATGGAACCTCAATCATAAAATACTGATCGTTGGCCTCGGTTTGATGGGCGGCAGCTACGCCCAGGCTCTGAAGAGGCTTGGCTTCATGGTGGAAGCCATTGACGTACGCCCCGAAGGCATTGCCTATGCCACCGAGCACGGCATCATCGACCGGGGCTATACCGAAGTCACCAAGGAAGCGGTGGAAAGTGCCGACGTGGTGATCTTCTCCCTCTACCCTGGGGTGTTCAAGGATTGGATCAAAAAGTACCAGGGATACTTCCACCCGGGAACCATCCTCACCGACGTCACCGGCGTGAAAAGCTGTGTGGTTTACGATATTCAAGCCATGCTCCGGCCCGACGTGGAATTCATCGCCGCCCACCCCATGGCCGGGCGGGAGGTTTACGGCGTGGAGCACAGTGACGACCGCATTTTCCGGGACGCCAACTACATCGTCACCCCCACCGAAAGGAACACCCCGGATGGGGTGGAATGGTGCAAACGGTTGGGCCGTTTCCTGGGCTTCCGGCGCATTTCGGTGCTTTCCCCGGAAGAACACGACCGGGTCATCGGCTTCGTATCCCAGCTGACCCACGTGATCGCTGTGTCCCTGATGACCTGCAACGATTACCGGGAGCTTGCCGCCTACACCGGCGACTCCTTCCGGGACCTGACCCGCATCGCCCGCATCAACGAAAATATGTGGAGCGAGCTCTTCCTCCTGAATAAACCGGTCCTTTTGGAACAGATGGACCTCTTTATGGGGGAACTTGCCGAAATCCGAACCCTGATGGAACAAAATGACGTGGAAGGGCTGAAGGAAAAGATGCGCCTGTCCACCGCCCGCCGTGCCTATTTTGACAAATAAACCAAGGAGAAAACTGCCATATGAATATGTTATTTGAACGCAAGCTTGCCATTCCCATGGAAGTGAAGGAAATGTACCCCCTCACCGGCGAAATGTCCAACACCGTGGAAGCCGGCCGTCTGGCTATCAATAAGGTCTTCACCGGCGAAAGTGACAAACTGATTATGGTGATTGGCCCCTGCTCGGCGGATAACGAAGACAGTGTTCTGGACTATGTTTCCCGCCTTCGTACCCTGCAGGAAAAGGTGGCCGACAAGATCATCATCGTTCCCCGCATCTACACCAACAAGCCCCGCACCAAGGGTGCCGGCTACAAGGGTCTTCTCCATCAACCCAACCCCACCGAAAAGCCCGATATGTTCAAGGGTATCATTGCCACCCGAGGTATACACATGCGGGCGGTGAAGGAATTGGAATTTGTCTGCGCCGACGAAATGCTCTACCCCGAAAACTACAAGTACCTGGATGACCTGCTTGGCTATGTGGCAGTGGGTGCCCGTTCGGTGGAGAATCAGCAGCATCGCCTCACCGCCAGCGGTGTCGAAGTGCCGGTTGGCATGAAAAACCCCACCAGCGGCGACTACTCGGTGATGATGAACGCCATCTACACCGCCCAGCACGCCCACACCTTCATCTACCGCGGATGGGAAGCCCGTTCCATGGGCAACCCCCTGACCCACGCCATCCTCCGGGGCTACACCAATAAGCACGGTCAGTCCATCCCCAACTATCACTACGAGGAACTTCTGCGGCTCCACGATATGTATGCCGAAAGCCATCTCCGGAATCCCGGTGTCATCATCGATACCAACCACGCCAACTCCGACAAAAAGCCCCTGGAACAGCCCCGCATCATCAAGGACGTGCTCCAAAGCTGCAAGTGGAATCCCGATGTGAAGAAGCTTGTGAAGGGCTTCATGGTGGAAAGCTACATCGAAGACGGCGCCCAGTCGGTGGACGGCGGTTGCTATGGCAAGTCCATCACCGACCCCTGCCT
>JAFYNU010000066.1 GCA_017547975.1 Clostridia bacterium | reverse complement strand
CTATAATTTCAAATCCTACTCCTTGAGAAGACGGCGTTCCCTTTTCGGTTCCCGCCTGTCCAACTGGCATTTCTACATAGTAGATATCAACCTCGTTCTCCGACACAAACGACAAGGCAGGTTTTATATTTTCCGTAGAATTCGCATTTGTGAATTGATATTTCAGATTGGTAGACGCTAACACATCCTCAAAGGAAAAGCTAACCTCAATAGGAACCTCTGAGTAGTTATATATGTCTATGCGATTATTCGCAATTGACCACCCTGCTTCCCAGCCATCCTCATAGTCCAGCTTTGTGGTATCCCAAGTCCCCTTATAGCCTTCTTTATACTCGGCAACAATGTCAGGCCAGTTGATAGTAACCGAAAATATTTTCCCTTCCGTGGCTGGCGCTTGGGTGCGGTAGGCGCTTACGTTGATTTTTGCTTGCTTCTGTTCCGCATCCAAATATGCATCAGCTCCATACACCGCCGTGGCAGAAACAAACAGCATACACAGGGCCGTCAGGGTCCACAATACTCTTCTCGCAAGCTTTTTCATACACATGTTCTCCTTTTGTGTAAGAATTTATCGCACTTGGGTAAAACACAAACGAATTCCCCTTGGTATATGAGGAACATCTGCTTCGGGTCTTTTCCTCTTGCCTATATTATACCACCCGCACGCCAAATGTCAACAAATGCTCCTTAGGATTTCGACAGTTTTCCAAAACAATGTCTCTCCTTGTTATTTATTTTTTGCCACTCCGGGCAGAATTACAAAATTCATCGTTCCCGGTCCAGGGTTCGATATTGGATAGCTTCCGCAATGTGGGGTGCCTGAATGGCATCCGAACCCGCAAGATCGGCAATGGTGCGGGCAATTTTCAGGATACGATCGTGCCCGCGGGCCGTCATACCCAGCCGTTCAAAGGCGGCACGGAGGATATTGCTGCCGGCGGCATCCAGAACGCAGAACTCCCGAATCTGCCCCGCCTGCATGGCGGCGTTGCAGCTGACACCCCGGGCAACGGCCCGTTCCCGGGCCCGAAGCACCCGCTCACGGATGGCTTCGCTGGATTCCCCCGGCTTTTGCGCATTCAATTCCTCGTATTTCACCGAAGGAACCTGAATGTGCATGTCGATGCGGTCCAGAAGCGGTCCGGAAATTTTGGCCAGGTACTGCCGGCGCATATCCTCCCGGCAGGTGCATTGCTTGGTGGGATGGCCGTACCAGCCGCACTTGCACGGGTTCATGGCACACACCAGCATGAAACTACAGGGGTAACTACAGGTCCCGGAGGCCCGGGAAATCGTGATTTGGCCGGTTTCCAGGGGCTGACGCAAAACCTCCAGCGTTTCATTCCGAAATTCCGGCAGTTCGTCCAAAAACAGCACCCCGTTGTGGGCCAGAGAAACCTCGCCGGGACGGGGTACCCGTCCTCCACCGGACATGCCGGCAAAGGAAATAGTATGGTGGGGCGACCGGAAGGGCGGCGCCACTACGAAGGGATTTTGCTTGCTTGTCAACCCGGCTACCGAGTGGATTTTCGTGCAATCCAGGGACTCCTCCCGGGTCAATTCCGGCATGATGGAGGGAATCCGGGATGCAATCATGCTCTTCCCTGCTCCCGGAGGACCAACCAATAGAATATTGTGCCGCCCGGCCGCGGCGATCTCCACCGCCCGCCGTGCATTTTCCTGTCCCTTTACGTCCCGAAAATCAGGCAATATCATATCATTTTTTAAGTCGCGGGGCTTTTCCGGGGTCAATGCCATACCATTGTTGATATGTTCCACCAGGGTTGTCACCCGGTCGATCCCATAAACCTCAATTCCTTCCGCAAAGGAGGCTTCGGCCGCATTGTCCCGGGGCAAATAGATACGGGTCATGCCTGCCGCAGCCGCAGCCGCAGCCATAGGCAACGCACCGGTTACCGGACGGAGCTCCCCGGAAAGGGATAATTCGCCCACAAAACAAGCTCCCTCCGGCAGAGCGTTCAATTCCCCGGAGGAACGCAGAATGGCAAGTAATATAGGAAGGTCGTAGATCGGCCCCTCCTTGCGGAGATCTGCCGGAGCCAGATTTACGGTAATCCTTCTCATCGGAAAATCCAACCCGGAATTTTTGATGGCGGCCCGAACCCGATCCCGGGATTCCTTCACCGCCGCATCCGGCAAACCAACCACATCAAAAGCAGGAAGACCACCGGCAAGGTCGCATTCGCAATCCACCCGATAGCCCTCAATTCCCATAAGTCCAATGGAGCAAATATGTGAAACCATACTATCCTCCTTTTTGTCATTCATCCTATCATCTGTCGCCAGTATATCACACATTGGGACAAAAAGAAAGACCGCATACAAGAATTCCGCAAAAAGATTGAAAATCTTTCCCCATCCGAGTCCCTTCGGGATACGACAGGCTTTGCATGTTCTTTGTATTCGGTCTTTGATATTTTCTTTTTTATAGCCCGGTGAAGCGGCTATACTCCTCGATTTCCTTCCCAAGCTTACAAAGGAAGGCACGTCCATCCGGATCTTCCATCAAAATGTCCCCCGCCCGCTTGACGGCGGCGACAAAATCGGGATCCAGATACTCCTGGGCCCGGAGCAGGGGGCAATGATACTTGGCCCGGGGATCGGGGATCACCCGGCACTCTTCTCCATCGGGCACCATCACCAACGGATAAATCCGGCACATGAAGGGACGAAGCAGTCGATTGCAACGTCCGCCGCATACCGCATAACGGACCCCTTCCCGGGTTTTGCGGAGTTCAATTCCAGGAGAATGGCGTAAAAAAACCTGTTCCCCAGGCAGAAGGAGCATGCCGTCGTCCTTGCCGCCCTGACAGCACTTAGCATTACAAAGCTCGCCGCAGTCGGCGGGTATGGGGGTTCGCTTGCCAATGGCGGCATAAGCACGTAAGAGCGTATATCGTGTCACAGGCTGTTATACTCCTTGATCAAAGCGTCGTAATAGCGAATGGCAGAAGCACATTCTCCGGGAGTATTGGCCTCCGGAGCGGCGAAGTGAATGAAATTGCAAAGATCTGCCATGGCCGCGGCGGCCTTGTTGTGGACGGTTTGGTTCTTTTGCTGCACCTCTTCGATATCGTCCAGGGAATCCACGCCGTATTTTTCCAGAATGGCTTGATATTCTGTTGCCCGGCGTTCCCGTTTTTTCGCCCCCAGGAGATAGGCAAAAAGCAGGATTCCCCCAAGTCCCAGGAAGGCACCGCAAATGGGAGAGCGGGCTAGGAAGGGTTGCAGGGGCAGAAGCAGGGAGAGCAGTCCCAGCGCGAAACAAGACAGGAACAAAATGCGGATCAGGGTAGTATCCCGGGGTCTGGCGTCATAGGCAGCATCCATGTCGTCCTCCGCTTCCTCTTCTGTAAAAAGCGGGACCTGTTCGGCTTCGTAAGCCGCAGATGCGGCCGCGTTATATAGTTCTTTGGCCCGAAGGATATATCCCTCGTCTAACTTCACACCGTTTCGGCTGAGTATGGCGGTCAGCTCCTGTTTTCTAAGGGTATTTTCCATGGATAAATTTCCTTTCCTTGGATATTACAGCGACAAACACATGTCCCAACTGGCGTTTTGGGAAATATGCATCGATTTCTTTCTCCCTATATCATACCAAAAAACAGAAGGGATGTAAAGCGGTGTTTTCTCACTTTTGTCGAAGAATGGCATCCTGCCCGGTATATCATGTGGAATTATGTTGATCTTTCCGGGTGGATGTGATATACTGTTAAAAAGAAGAAAGGAGGGTGTTTTGTGCCACGAAAGAAAAAGGACGGACGACACATTAACTATTACATCGATCGCAAGCTCCACCAACGGCTGGAACGTTATGCCGAAGACAACGGACAATCGATGACCACCGCCCTGGAACGAATATTGAAAGAACATCTGGATCGGTACGCCCCGGAAGAAACGGCAAAACCGGACCTTTCCGGTTTTTGCTCCAATTGCAATCTGTTGGTGCCTTCCGACCGGTGTCCTCTGTGCGGCAATCGGCACGTCCGTCCCCCGAAGGAGGACGACTATTGCTATCTGACCGAAACGGAATCCATATGGGCAGGCGCATTGTCCGATGTTTTTAGTGAAAACCAGATTCCCTTCCTTACGAAGAACCGGTTGGGAATCGGCCTTGCGGCAAAGATTGGTCCCTCCCTGGAGCGGGTAGGCTTTTACGTCCCCTTTTCCCATTATGCCATTGCAAAAGAGCTGGAGGAAGGCTTTTTCTCCGCCGACATCCCCGACCAAGAATAAGGAAGCAGACTTGCGGTCTGCTTCCTTTTGTTATGATTCTTCGTAAAAGTTGCGGGAAAGAAATTCGGTCTGGATCTCGTCGGAAAGGGACACAAACTGGGCAGAATAACCGCAGACCCGTACCACGATATCCCGGTGGGCCTGAGGATCCTTCCTGGCGGCCAGGAGTTCTTCCCGGGAAACACAGTTGATTTGAAACGCACCGATGCCGCTTTCTGCCGAGGAACGAACGTAATCCCCTAAGAGGTCCAGATGCTCCTCCTTCAAAGGCAGTGTCACGTTCATGACACTGTTGGCCGCAATTTCCGACCCATCCACCCATCGCATGCAATTGATCACCGAGGTAGCCGCATGTGCCGGGTGATTCCGGGAGGGTGTGAAGCCGCGCTCAAAATAATCACCGTT
Source organism: Clostridia bacterium (assembly GCA_017547975.1). GTDB lineage: Bacteria > Bacillota > Clostridia > Oscillospirales > QAMX01 > RUG11797. The sequence goes on along the minus strand of JAFYNU010000066.1, from coordinate 5,066 downwards.
GCGTCTTCCGTCGGGGGTGGCACGAAGGGAGGGACACCAGCGTTGCATTTCCAGATACAGCATATACCCCAAAGTGACCCTGCCGCCGTAAAGAACCGGGATTTTTTCGGCAATTTGGTAAAGATCGTGGCATATTCCGGCCATCAATTCACAGCTTTCTACGCTTTCATCCCCCCAATGGCGGCACTTCAGGGCCGCATTGCGAAGGGCCTCGCAGCCTTCCCAGTTATTTCGGAGGGCCTGGATCAGTTCGGAAAGGGTACAGAGCTTTCGTTCAAAGCAAAGCTCCCGAATGGCAAGCAGGGAATCCGCCAGGTTTACAATGCCGGCCCCCACCACCTCGTCCAAATGGTATTTGGTTCCCCCTGCGGTATAGTCCCTCCCGTTTTCAATGCAGGAGTCGTATGCCGCAGAGATCAGCATCAAAGGATCCACCCGATCCCAGATTTTTCGCCCGCGGTATGCCGCACGGCACTTGTGGGAAAGGACACGTTCCAAATTCTCCATGGTAATTTCATAAACCTGGTCAAAGCTTTTGGCTCCATCCAGGGGTTGAATCACCAATTCAGGATGGGTCCAATCCCCATACAGAGAATGCGCAAAGATCTGAATCAGATTGACGTATCCACAATGCTCGTTGGTAGATTCGTTTACCACCGGTTCCCAACAGCCCAGCAGACAGTAATTCCGGGCGTCCTTCAAATCGATACCGGCTTTGAGCAAAGCGGGAATCATGGCATCATCGTTCTGGTAAAGGATATAGGTACGTCCCCTGACAATGTCGGCGTTGATGGCGTCCAGGTATGCCTTGGGCGAATTTTTACCGTAACGGCACTTGATTTTGGGGAAGATCAGTTTGTGCTCCCGGTGGGCCCGCAGGAACATTTCGGTCAATTCGTTCCATACCGGTTCTCCCTTTTCGTCACATCCACCCAAGGTATAGACGTAGGATTCGTAATTGTGGGTTCCCACGTGCTTTTCGTCGTGGTCGGTATGACAGTTGAACACCATCAGAAACTCACAGATCAGGCTGTAAATTTCCTCCCGGGTAAACCTGCCGGTTTGAATATCCTTTTCGTAGAATGGATAAAGCAACAGGTCATACCGTCCCATGGCGGTCAGATTGACCCCCTCCAGACCCGCAATAGCTTTGGTTAGCAGCAGAATGGCATTCAGCGCTTCATACGTATTTTGCGGTACCTCCCAGGGAGTGCGGGCCGCCGCCTCGGCAATAACCTTCAGCCGAATTCTTTCCTCTTCGCTTTGTGCCCGGAGAAGCTTTTCCTTCGCCAACACCGCAAATTTTTCGCACACGGTCCGGATGGCAGAAAGCCCTGTCATCGTATTTTCCAGATAAAGACGCTCCTCCTCCGTCGCCCGGAGCAGGCGGGCTTCCGCCCTTTCGTAAAGTCCCCGAAGCCCGGATTGAAACACCTTTTCCACGTTAAAGGCAAAATGGTAACGAAAATCCCCGTATTCCCCGCACCAGCTGTAAAAAGGGATCCTGGAATTTTCATACAGAACCGGATCCTGATCAATGAACAGATGCCGGTTTTTTCGGTACAGCCATCCGCCGGGATGAAGGGGTGCTCTGGCAGACCGACCGTTTTCCCCCTCCCCCTGGGTGGAAGCGTTCATGGTTGCCGTTTCGTAATAAAAACGGCAGTTTTCAAAAAGGACAGGCTGACAGAGTTCGGCAATGGTTTGGTATTGAACAGCCTTCTGATCGTATGCGGAGGCGTTGGGGTCAAACCGTTCCTCCAATACCCGGGAACAGCGTTGGTTAAATTCATACGCCGTTTCATCAAGCCCTTCGTAAAAGGACTTCAGTTCCTTTTGCAATGCATCGTACATTCCGTCTCTCCTTGCACTATCGAATGGCATACCCGCCGTCCAGGACCACCGTTTCCCCGCAGACCATACGGGCACTGTCGGAAAGCAGATAAAGTGCCAGATCGGCAATCTCGTCAATGGTGGCAAACCGTCCGTAGGGAATCCGTTCGTGTTCCATGGGGTCCCCTTCGTGCCAGTTGTTCATTTCGGTAGCAACCGGACCGGGGGCGATACCGTTAATGGTAATGCCTTCGTCGGCAAACATTTTGCCCCATCCCCTGGTCAGCGCGCTGGCCGCCGTTTTGGATGCGCCGTAGGCACCGTATACCGGTTCATACCCGGCTACCGAGGTGACGTTGAGAATGTTCCCACAGATGTTGTGCCGACGCATGTAATTGACCGCCGCCTGCATGGTGAAAAACAGGGCGCTGGTATTGGTACGCATGACCCGTTCCCATTCGTCCACCGTAGTTTGCAAAAGAGTTTCCTTGCCCCATTCTCCGCGCTGGGCAAAAATGCCGGCGTTGTTCACCACAATATCCAGCCCGCCAAGCAATTCGACTGCCTCCCGAAGCTTTTGATCGGCCCTTTCGATTTCTGCCGCGTCCCACACCATTGGAATTACGGCATCCCCCAGCTCAGCAGCAGCTTGCTTCAGCGTTTCGCCGTTTCGTCCGGTGATCACCACCTTACATCCCTTTTTCACAAGAGCCCCGGCAATGGCGTAGCCGATTCCGCGGCTGCCGCCGGTGACGATGGCTTTTTTATCCTTGTACGTCATAATAGAAACCTCCTTATCCGTCAGCTTTATCCTATCACATCCCAACGAAAAAGAAAATGTTTACAGCGGCATGCTTTTGTTTGATTCGGTCATTCTTGCCACACACCCGCCGTTGTGATATACTATCGTATATCAGGAGGTGACCCTATGCTTTTGGGTGAATATCACTTTGATTGTCCCGAAGACGTGATCGTTTTCCGGGATTCGCTTCAGGATAATGCCCCTTGTATTTTTGAAAGACCCCGCAATCACGAAAGTCTTTTTCTTGTCACAAACGGAACCCTTCTCTACCAAAGAGAGGGTGTATGGCAAATCGTGGAAACCGGCCAGGTGGGCTATATTGCACGGGGATCGATTGACGTTTCCAGCGCATATTCCTGCCGGGAGGTTTCTTACGTTGCCATCAATTTTCACTTTGACCGTTACTCCGCCCGGCCGACGCCCACCCTCCCCTTTCCCGTACTGTGTGCCACCGATTCGGCAGAGCGGTATCAGGCGTTTTTTACCCAGGCCCTTTACTGCTTTACCTCCAGAGGCGGCGGAAGCAATCTGATCTGCACCGGGATCGTTTTACAGATCATCGGTTTGCTGTTGGATGAGTTGAAGGTTGAAACCCGGGACGCCGTGCAAAAACAGCGATTGGAAAAAGCCGTGGAATACATGAAGTCCCATTGTGCCGATTCCGAATTGAAGATTGCGGACGCGGCGGCGCTTTCGGGATTGAGCGAGCGTGGCTTTCGACGGGCATTTGCCAGGGTCTACCATCGGACGCCCTACGCTTTTTTACAGGAGTTCCGTATCGAAAAAGCGGGGATTCTTCTTACCAACACCACAAAACCCATGTGGGAAATTGCGGCACAATGCGGTTTTTCCGACGTATATAGCTTCGGTCATTGCTTCAAAAAGCATACCGGGATATCGCCTGCCCACTACCGCGAAAATCTGCAGTTCTTTATGGTCCCCCACCGCAGGTCCTGATCCCGCCATTTTCTTTCATATTTTTTCCCGTTTCATCCGAATATTTTCCCGTCGGTTCTTGTCTTTTTCCCACAAATCGTGTATACTGACACCATACAATCATCATCTCCTATTCCCGAAAGAAAAGAGGCGTCTATTATGCAGATTCGCTATACCGATATCGTTCTGCCCTCGGCCAACCTGGGCGGCGTCAACCCTCTGCCGGTGTTCCGTTCGGAAAAAACCGACCTGGATATCCCCTATGATGAAACCTTTACCCCGGAAGAAGCCCACCTTTTGGGATACAGCGGCGGCAACCGGGTTCTTCCCTACCTGATGCAGGACCGCTATGACCGAAACCGCACCAAGCAGAACGTGCGGGCTGTCGTTTTGGAAAACGACCATCTGAGGGCGATTATCCTGTGCGATTACGGCGGAAGACTCTACTCCCTTTACGACAAGGACCGGGAGAAGGAGCTTTTATTCCGTAACCCCGTCATTCAGCCCGCCAACCTGGCCATCCGGGATGCCTGGCTTTCGGGCGGTGTGGAATGGAATATCAGCCAGTTGGGCCACACCTTCACCACCTGCAGCCCCATGTTCTGCGGACTGGTAACCGCCGACAACGGCGAAAGCTTCTTCCGCATTTATGAATTTGAGCGCCAGAAGAAGCTTTTCTGGCAGGTGGACTTCCACCTTCCCGATGACAGCCGGGAGCTTTACGTTTACGTGCGCATCGTCAACGACAATCCCCACGATTCCCCCATGTACTGGTGGAGCACCACCGCCGTGCCCGAGGACGCCAACACCCGTGTTCTTCTCAACGGCAGCCGTGCCATGTACGGCGATCCCGAAACCGGCAAACAGACCATGGGCACCCTGCCCTACGTGCCCGCCTTCGGTCCCAAGGATTACTCCTACACCCTGAACATGAAGGTGTCCAACGACTTCTTCGTGCAGATTCCCGACGACGTCAAGACCCCCTGGGAAGCCGCCGCTTACGAAAATGGGGACGTTACCTTTGAAAAATCCACCTCCCGCCTGCATCACCGGAAGATCTTCTGCTGGGGCGACCGTCCCGGCGGATGGAGATGGAAGGAATATCTTTCGGAAGAGGGCGGCGGTTCCTACATTGAAATCCAGGCCGGTATTGCCCGTTCCCAGCGTCACGGTCTCCAAATGCCCGCCGGCACCGAATGGGACTTCACCACCGCCTTCGGCGGTCTTACCGGAGACGCCGAAAAGCTCCACGACCGGGATTGGAACAAGGCTTGCGAGTATCTGGATCACGAGCTCCATGACCGGGTCTCCCCGGCCAAGCTTTACGGTCTCCATTGCAAATATGCCGCACAGGGCAAGTGCTATCCCGAAGAAATCTTCCACCTGGGTTCCGGTTGGGGAACCCTGGAAGCCCTGCTTCGTAAGAAGAAGGGCGAATCCCTGCCCAAAGGTTTCTTCTTCCCGGAGGAAGCCATTACCGACGAACAGAAGTATT
>JAFYNU010000065.1 GCA_017547975.1 Clostridia bacterium | reverse complement strand
TCTCATATTCGTAATTTTTCCATCATTGCACATATAGATCACGGCAAATCCACCCTGGCGGACCGCATTTTGGAACATTGCCGGGCGGTCTCCCAGCGGGAAATGTCCTCCCAGATCCTGGATAACATGGACCTGGAAAAGGAACGGGGCATCACCATCAAGGCCCGTGCCGTCAGCATGGACTACACCGCCTCCGACGGGGAAACCTACCACTTCAACCTGATCGACACACCGGGCCACGTGGACTTCAGCTACGAGGTTTCCCGGTCCCTTTCGGCCTGCGAAGGCGCCATCCTGATTGTGGACGCCGCCCAGGGCATCGAAGCCCAGACCCTGGCCAACACCTATCTTGCCAGCGACAACGGGCTGGAAATCCTGCCGGTGCTCAACAAGATCGACCTGATCTCCGCCGATCCCGACCGGGTAAAGCAGGAAATTGAGGACGTCATCGGCATTCCCGCCATGGACGCCCCCTGCATTTCCGCCAAAAACGACATCAACATTCCCGAAGTGCTGGAACGCATCGTCACCGACCTGCCCGCCCCCGCCGGGGACGCAACCGCCCCCACCAAGGCTTTGATCTTCGACAGCCAGTACGACCCCTACCGGGGCGTCATCGTTTACATCCGGGTGAAGGAGGGTTCCATCGGCAAGGGCGACAAAATCCGCATCATGTCCACCGGTGCCGAATACGACATCATCGAGTGCGGCCACATGCAGCCCCTGACCCTGGCCCCCTGCGACCGGCTCTATGCCGGTGACGTTGGCTACTTCACCGCCTCCATCAAGGCGGTAAACGAGACCCCCTCGGGCGATACCGTCACCCTGGCGGAAAATCCCGCCGCCGAGCCCCTGCCCGGCTTCCGGGAAGCCAGCCCCATGGTTTACTCCGGTCTTTACACCGCCGACGGCTCCAAATTCCCCGACCTGCGGGATGCCCTGGACAAGCTCAAGCTCAACGACGCCTCCCTCACCTACGAGCCCGAAACCTCCATCGCCCTGGGCTACGGCTTCCGTTGCGGCTTCCTGGGCCTTTTGCACATGGAGGTCATTCTGGAACGGCTGGACCGGGAATACAACCTGGATTTGATCACCACCGCCCCCAGCGTTATCTACCGGGTACACCTGATGAACGGGGAAGAAAAATACATCGATAACCCCCTGGATTACCCCGAACCCAACGACCTGGATTATGCCGAGGAACCCTTCGTCAATGCGGAGATCCTGGTACCCCGGGAATTTGTGGGCAATATCATGGAACTGTGCCAGGACCGCCGCGGTATCATCAAAAACATGACCCATCTGGACGACATCCGGGTGGTGCTCCACTACGAGCTCCCCCTGAATGAAATCATTTACGACTTCTTCGACGCCCTGAAGTCCCGCACCAAGGGCTACGCTTCCCTGAACTACGAATTCCTGGAATACCGCCAGAGCCAGCTGGTGAAGCTTTCCATTCTCCTCAACGGCGACGTAATCGACGCCCTTTCCTTCATCGTCCACACCGAAAAGGCCTACCCCAGAGCCCGGCGCATCGCCGAAAAGCTGAAGGACAACATTCCCCGCCAGCTCTTCGAAATCCCCGTGCAGGCCGCCATCGGTTCCAAGGTCATCGCCCGGGAAACCGTCAAGGCTCTGCGCAAGGACGTGCTTGCCAAGTGCTACGGCGGCGACATCACCCGCAAAAAGAAGCTCCTGGAAAAGCAGAAGGAAGGCAAGAAGAAGATGCGTTCCCTGGGCTCGGTGGACGTGCCCCAGGAAGCCTTTATGGCAGTGCTCAAATTTGACGAGGAATAAGGTGAGTCCATGTCCTTCCTGAAAAAACGCAAACAACTGCAGATCCGGCGCTACGTACCCCACCTGGTGGATGACAGTCCCATCGGTATCTACGTCCACGTCCCCTTCTGTGTACATAAGTGCCCCTACTGCGACTTCTACTCCATCCCCACCGAAAACTACAACACCGAAGAGCTTTACGACACCTACACCAACGCCATCATCACCGGCATTTCGGAAACCGGCATGATCAATAGCTCCCTTCGGGTGGATACCGTCTATTTTGGCGGCGGTACCCCCACCCTTCTGGGTGCCGAACGGCTTGTTTCCATCCTGAAGTATATCAAAAAGTGCTTCGACGTGGATGACGATGCCGAAATCACCATCGAAACCAACCCCGGCATCACCAGAGAATCCGAAATGAAGGCCCTGGTAAAGGGGGGCTTCAACCGGGTGTCCATCGGAGTCCAATCCTTTTCCAACAAGGAGCTTGTGGCCCTGGGCCGCATCCACTCCGCAGAACAGGCCGCCGAAACCATCAAGCTTTGCAAGCGTTCCGGCTTTTCCAACATTTCCATCGACCTGATGTACGGCATTTCGGGCCAATCCATGGAAACCTGGGGAAAATCCCTGACCCTGGCGGTGGCCGCAGGGGTCCAGCACATTTCGCTTTACAGCCTGACCATTGAGGAGGGAACTCCCTACGGCCAGGTTACCCCCCCGAATATTCCGGACGATGACACCGTGGCGGATATGTATCTGAACGCGGTGGATTATTTGGAATCCAACGGCTTTGGCCAGTACGAAATTTCCAATTTCTGCCTGAACGGTCGGGAAAGCCGCCACAACCTGAAATACTGGCACTGCGGCGAATACCTGGGCTACGGTCCCGGGGCCCATTCCTACTACAAGGATTCCCGCTACAGCTACATTCGTGACCTTTACGGCTACATCGACGCCATGAAATCGGGTACCGACAGCATCATCGACGGGGACCCGGAGCTCATCCGTCCCAAGGAACGGGTGGGCGAATACCTGATGCTGGGGCTTCGCCTCCGGGAGGGCATCAACGAAAAGCACTTCCGCCGGCACTATTCCCGGGATCTTGCCCCCATCGTGAAGGCCCTGGAGCCTTACATAGAGGAGGGTTACGTCCGGGTGGAAGAAG
>JAFYNU010000064.1 GCA_017547975.1 Clostridia bacterium | reverse complement strand
GAGGTGCCGATGGCGATGGCCAGGGAGTCACAACCGGTGCGGGTTACGAATTCTTCAACTTCTTCGGGACGGGTGTAGGAAGCGGCTTCGGCGGAAACGTTGACTTCGTCTTCGATACCGGCCAGGGAACCAAGTTCGGCTTCAACAACAACACCGTGAGCGTGGGCGTATTCAACGACCTTCTTGGTGATTTCGATGTTTTCTTCGAAGGACTTGCTGGAAGCGTCGATCATAACGGAGGTAAAGCCGCCGTCGATGCAGGACTTACAGGTCTCGAAGGAATCGCCGTGGTCCAGGTGCAGAGCGATGGGAATCTCGGGGCACTCGATGACAGCAGCCTCAACCAGCTTAACCAGGTAGGTATGGTTGGCGTAAGCGCGGGCACCCTTGGATACCTGCAGGATAACGGGAGCCTTTTCTTCGCGGCAGGCTTCGGTAATACCCTGGACGATTTCCATATTGTTAACGTTGAAAGCGCCAACAGCGTAACCGCCGTCATAGGCCTTTTTGAACATTTCGGTCGTAGTGACAAGAGCCATAATTGAGTTCTCCTTTGTAATATTTGATTTGACCCATATATTCTATCAGAAATTCATTGAAAATGCAAGAGCTTTGGTTGAAAAAAAGGTAAATATCGTGTATAATAAGAGCACTCATCTTGTAACAAACCAACAGACAGGAGATAAAAATGCAGTCTTACCTTGATTTCGAAGCTTTTGGATTCGCTCCGGCCGATATTCTGCTTCCCCCAAATGCAGACTTGAGGAAATGGAGCGTAATCGCCGTAGATCAGTATACCTCGGAAAAGGAATACTGGGATTCGCTTTACGAGTACGTTGGAAATTCCCCTTCAATTTTGAATATGGTACTGCCGGAATACTATCTGGAACATGAAAGCGCCAGCGAGAATGCATTGAGAGAAAAGAATGCGGCAGAAGCCATCCGTACCTTCGTCTCGAATGGCATGTTGGATGTGTTGGCAGATTCCTTTGTTTATGTGGAACGGGAACAATCTTCCGGTGGAATCCGGCAAGGGATTGTGGGAATGTTTGATCTGGAAAAATATGACTATACCCCCGGCTCCAAGAGTTTGATTCGTGCCACCGAAGAAACGGTGGAATCCCGGCTTCCGCCAAGAATGCGGATTCGCGAGGATGCGGAAGTAGAATTCCCTCACATTCTCATTCTATGCGATGATGCCGAAAATGCCATTTTCAATGCAGCAAAAATGGCAAAGGGGAATATGGTTTATGATTTTTCCCTTTATGGAAGCGATCAGCGTATTTCCGGCAAACAAATCGAGAGAAAAGATGCCGACGGCATATATAAAGAGCTGAAAGAGCTTTACAAAAATGCGCCCGATGGTTTCTTGTTCGCAATGGGAGACGGAAATCACTCCCTCGCTACTGCAAAAGCAGTGTATGAGAAGAAAAAGAAGGAAGGCGCTTCGGAAGAAGAGCTGTCCCTTGCACGATATGCGCTTGCAGAGCTTATCAATATCCAGGATGAATCGGTCCCCTTTGAACCGATTCATCGGCTGGTAATGGCAGACTTTGATGAAATCGAAGAGAAAGCAAAAAGCCTTGACGGCAATGCGGCCTACGTGTATGACGTACTGGATGGCGGCAAGGAGAAAACCTTGACGATCCTTTCGGAACCCGGCTTGCTGCCGGTGGCTGTTATGCAGAAGTTTTTGGATCAAATGGGGTGGCGGGTGGACTATATCCATAACGCATCCGCTTTGAAAAAACTTGCAGCAGAACAGCATACAACAGGAATTCTGCTTCCCAAGCCAGACCGATCGCTGATTTTCAATTCGGTGTCGGTACTTGGTGTCTTGCCCAGAAAAACCTTCTCCCTTGGTCACGCCGAGGACAAACGATATTACCTGGAAGGCCGAAAAATCAAATAAAAAGTGAGCCGATGGATTTTCCGTCGGCTCTTTGTTATATTTATGGAATTGGGATCAGAAGAAGCAATATCAGTCCAAACAGGGCCGAAAACAGGTTGTTGAATAGATTCACCATGTTATTATCGATCCAGGCATAACCATGGGTCAATTGGGCCGGTTTTCCGTGACAGAAGCGCTTTTCGGTATAATGTGATTCCTTGCCTTTGCAGATGAACTTTCCCTGCAGGAAGGTACCAAAGAAGGAATCGGCAAGTGAACCAATAAGACCGGCAAGAGCAACCAGACCGCTATGTAACAGGTTTTCGGTGAAGATGAAATGGAAACCGGCGATAATCAAACCGCCCAATAAGGAAGCGCCGATTCCAAGCAGTGATACCCCGCCCGATTGTCCCCTGGGAACACGGGTACGGGTGAAAAGACAAACGGGATCTTTTTTCGAAAGAATCCCAATGCCGGAAGCCATGCTGTCTGCCAGGGAAGCAGCCATGGCGCAGGCGTAAAGGAAAAAACCTTCCATAGAAAGGTTGAAGGCGGCACATATCAAAATAACCAGTGTTCCGGTTCCCACGTTGGATAAGATCTGGATGGGAGCGCGTACTTCGGGCTTTTCTCGTTTTGTCTTCCTCTTGCCGATTTTATCGGCAAGAATGGTAAAGACAAACACAGCACACAATATGGTGAATCCGCCGATTCCCGAAAGAAGGGTAATGATTACCGAAAAGGACCAGGCCATAAGAAGCGCGCCGGCGGTCAGAGCCTTTTTCAGGTGGGCAAACAGTGCGAGCAGACAGGAAAGGCCTACCGCAAGCAGACAGTAATAAAAAAGTTCCAGCATAGTGTTCTCCAAGACTCAGAGGATGGCAGTAGCGTAAAGAAGGAAGGCTACCCCCAGAGGAATGAAAATGTTATCAAACCCGCGCTTGCCAAAAAGCTCCAGCACGCAGGCGAAGACGGCCGCCAGAGCCATATCCCGGATGGTGTAGTCTACAGAATAGAGAAGACTCATCGCAAGAATAACCAGGAAGGAGGTTGCAAGCACCGTTAGGGTACCCCAAAGGGTTTTTCCGTCGATCAGGGGAAGGTTTCCTTTTTGAATTTTGCCAAATATCGGAGCGAGGCCATCCCCAAGAGAAAGGCAAAGAAGCGCAACACCGTAGGGAAGAAGCATTTTATCGTCTACAAAAACGACGTATCCCGAAAGAATTGCCATGCTGACAGGATAAAATACCGTTCCCATGGAGGATTTGTCACTGCGTTCCATGCCGGAGAAGGTGTCTTTTTTATAGGAGATGTAGTTCAGCGCGACAAAGGTCAGAGGAGGGATCAAAAGGTGAATGGTTGCGCCAAAGAAACGGGACATGATAAACCAGGAAAAGCCGCAACCAATATGAACGATCTTACGGGTAACTTCGCCCTCAACCTTATATTTGCTTTTTAAGAAGGTGGAAACACCCAAAAGAAGAAACACGTAAAGATAGGTAAAAAGGTATCCGAGGAAAATATCCATAGGGTACACTCCTTTCTGCCGATCCCGGCGAGAAATATTATACCACAAAGCATCAGCTAATACAAGAAAAGAAAGGAGAGAAAGAAGGTGACAAAGGGATAAAGAAAATAATTGCGCTTTTTATGCAAAATTTTTTCCAAGGCAACCTTGCCATAGAAGTCGAATCGTGGTATAATCGGTGTACGAGTAAGATGAAAGGGTGGTGGGAGTATGTCGATTGCGTTTGGCCCGGCCGGCAATTCAGATTCCTTCAAGGCGAGCGGATATCGATCTTCCGCTGACGCCCCCTTTTATGTTGCCTCTATGGGACTCAATGCCTATGAGTATCAGTGCGGTAACGGCGTTACCGTCAAAGAAGCAGGTGCACGAAGCATTGGCGAAAAAGCCAGAGAACATGGCGTTCGTCTCTCGATTCATGCACCTTATTATATTTCCATGTCGGGTGAGGACGACGAAAAACGATTCGGTAGCCTGCGGTATTTCCTGCAGTCGGCGGAGGCGGCCCGTTTTATGGGGGCAACCCGTATTGTATACCACCCGGGCGGACTTGGAAAGCAAAGCAGAGAGGTTGCTTTGGTGCGTTCTATCGAAACCTTGAAATACGTTCTTTCGGAATTGGACAAGGCTGGTTATGACGACATTGTCCTTTGCCCTGAGGTTATGGGAAAGATCAACCAGGTTGGTACTCTGGAAGAGGTAATGGAAATGTGTCGGGTGGACGATCGACTGATTCCCTGTGTTGACTTTGGTCATCTGAATGCTCGTACCTTGGGTTCCCTCAAGGAAGAGGCTGATTTCGAGCGTATATTCGACTACATGGAAAACACCATTGGACGGGAACGCACAAACAAATTCCATTCGCATTTTTCAAAAATACAGTACAGCAAGGGCGGGGAGGTTCGCCACCTGACCTTGGAAGACACCGAGTTTGGACCGGATTTTTCTCTTTTAGCAAAAGTCCTTGCCAAAAGAGGATACGAACCCACCATCATCTGCGAATCTGCCGGCACCCAGGCAGAGGATGCAAAGGAAATGATGGAATGTTATAAGGATGCGCTTTCGAAGCGCCAATGATTCTGTAACCCATATATCCGCCAAGGGCGGGTATCGGAATATAACTATTTACATACTCGAGGAGGCTTTATGAACGAGAAGGTTGTTCTGGACAAAATCTACACCCCGCCGGTGGGCGATCTGGGCATCATTGGTATGAGCGGGTGCGAGGAACTCACCGAAAAGATCAACAGCTATCTTTACGAAGGCAGAACCGCACTGTTTGAACAGGGCTTTACTCCCAGTTCTGAAAATTTCTCCGATTATTGCAAACGCGATTACCGCATCAAGCACAGATGCCCCCGTTTCGGCACCGGTGAAGGTAAGGCTTTGGTTGAAGAATCGGTCCGCGGTCTTGATATTTTTATCATCGTGGACGTATTCAACTATGGTGTAACCTACAAAATGTATGGCACCGAACGCCCCATGAGCCCGGATGATCATTTCCAGGACCTCAAGCGTATCATTGGCGCCATCGAAGGCAAGGCCCGCCGTATCAACGTTATCATGCCCATGCTGTACGAAGGCCGCCAGCATCGCCGTACCTACCGCGAAAGCCTGGACTGCGCCATCATGCTTCAGGAGCTGGTAAAGCTGGGGGTTGACAATATCATCACCTTCGATGCTCACGATGCCCGCGTTCAGAATGCCATTCCCCTGAATGGTTTTGAAGATTTCAAGCCTGTTTACCAGATGATCAAGGCCATTGTCCACACCAACCCGGATATCACCTTTAAGAAGGACGAAACCATGATCGTTTCTCCCGATGAAGGCGGCATGAATCGTTGTATTTATTATTCCGAAGTCCTTGGCGCTCCCCTTGGCATGTTCTACAAGAGACGCGACTACTCCACCGTTGTCAACGGTCGTAACCCCATCCTGAGCCATGAATGGCTGGGGGATGACGTTTCCGGACGTGACGTATTTATCGTGGACGACATGATTTCCTCCGGTGATTCGGTCCTGGATATCATGAAGCAACTCAAGGCAAGAAATGCCCGCCGCATCTTCGTTTGCTCCAGCTTCGGTCTCTTCACCGCCGGCTGTGATTCCTTCGACGAAGCCTATGCTGCCGGTCTCTTTGATGGTATTTACACCACCAACCTTGTCTACAGAAGACCCGAACTGGCCACCAGAAAATGGTATCACGAAGTGGATATGTCCAAGTACCTGGCCTACATCATCAACAGCCTCAACCATGATCATTCCCTGTCCGGCCTTCTGGATCCGGAAGAAAAGATCAGAACCTTCCTCAACGAACACCGTCTGGAAGCCAATAAGTAAGATATGCAACATACGACAAGACTTTACGATTCG
>JAFYNU010000063.1 GCA_017547975.1 Clostridia bacterium | reverse complement strand
TACCTTTGAAGAAATCTGCGACAAATACTTTGGTGAAGGCGAGCCTTCTGCCGTTGTTTCCGCTGAACTGGATACCAGCAAGGATCAGCTTGTGGTTGCTACCAACGCAGGCTTTGAACCCTTCGAATACATCCTTGGCGAAAACTACTACGGCATCGATATGGAAATCGCCGCTCTCTTCGCTGAATATCTTGGCCAGGAACTGGTCATCAGCAACATGGACTTTGACGCCGTTTGCCTGTCGGTTGGCGAAGGCAAGTGCGACATCGCCATGGCCGGTCTGACTGTGAAGGAAGACCGCAAGGAATACGTGAACTTCACCGATTCCTACTACAACGCTTCCCAGATGATCATCGTCCCCGCTGACGATACTTCCTTCGACGAAGCCAAGACTGCCGCTGACGTGGAAGCTATCCTGGCTGGCTTTGACAGCTCTGTGAAGGTCGGCTTCCAGAACGGTACCACCGGTCAGTTCTACGTGGAAGGCGACGCCGATTGGGGCTTTGACGGCTACGCCGTTTCGCCGGTTGGCTACAAGAACGGCTCCCTGGCTGTTCAGGACATGCTCAATGGCAACCTGGACTATGTCGTGATCGACGAAGCTCCTGCCAAGTGCATCACCGAAGCTTTCAACGACTGATTGAGTCAACAATAACGTAATTACGCGAGGGCGGATTAACGCCCTCGCATTTTCCCGGTTTATGGGTATGACTTTCTGTGGAAAGGATGGTAACGGAAATGGAAGCATTTCTTACTACCTTTGGTTTCGGGCGGAAAATCCTGAAATTTCTTGAAATTTTTATCGATGGCGGCGGCTACAAGAAGGTCCTGGAAGGACTTCAAAAGACCGTACTGATTGCGGTGTTGGGTCTTGTGATCGGCATTGTCATCGGTACCCTGATTGCCACCGTCCGGGTGGTGCCCAAGTATCGGCTCCTGCCTCGGCTGCTCAATAAGTTCTGCAATTTCTACGTGGGTTTCTTCCGGGGAACCCCCATTGTGGTTCAGCTCCTGCTTGCCTACTACGTTATTCTGCCGCTTCTGGGGCTCAATTACCCCTCTCTTTGGGTTTGTGTCATTGTGTTTGGGGTGAATTCCGGTGCATACGTGTCGGAAATCATGCGCGGCGGTATTCAATCGGTGGATGGCGGTCAGCTGGAAGCCGGACGTGCGGTTGGCCTTTCCTTTACCACCAGCATGATGCGGATCGTGATTCCTCAGGCTATCAAGAATATTCTGCCCACCCTGGGCAATGAATTCATCGCCCTCATCAAGGAAACCTCGGTTGTCAGCTTTGTTGGCACCCTGGATATCTACGTTGCCTTCAACAACATTGGTACCAATAGCTATGAATTTATGGTACCCTATCTGGTTATGGCCATCATCTACATCGTTCTGGTGATGATGATTTCGGCCCTGATCAAAGTTATGGAAAGGAGGTTTGGCAAGAGTGATCGACATCAAGAATCTCACTAAGAGCTACGGCTCCCTTGTGGTATTGGACGATATAACCGAAACCATTGAAGATGGGGAAAAGGTTGTCATCATCGGCCCCTCCGGATCTGGTAAATCAACTCTGCTTCGCTGTCTCAACTGTATGGAGGATCCCACCTCCGGTTCCATCATCTTCAATGGGGAGGACCTGGCTGACCTGAAGGTCAACATCAACCACGCACGCCGCCACATTGGTATGGTGTTCCAGCAGTTCAATCTCTTCAATAACATGACGGTGCTCCAGAATATCATGCTGGCCCCTGTGCGGGTTGGAGTGGAAGATCTGAATGCCGCAAAGCGTAAAAACGTTGTTATTACGGTTAAAAATCTTTTCCGGAAGGAAAAGGAAGCCCTTCTGCCCCTTCCTATGGGCCGTAAGGAATTGAAGGCTAAGGCGGAAGAAACCGCCAGAACGCTGCTCCGTCGGATTGGTTTGGAGGAGAAAGCGGATGCCTATCCTGCAACTCTGTCGGGTGGTCAGAAACAGCGCATTGCCATTGTGCGTGCGCTTGCCATGAACCCCAGAGTCATGCTCTTTGACGAACCCACTTCTGCTTTGGACCCCGAAATGGTTGGAGAAGTACTGGATCTGATCAAGGAACTGGCGGACGAAGGTATGACCATGGTCATCGTGACCCATGAAATGGGCTTTG
>JAFYNU010000062.1 GCA_017547975.1 Clostridia bacterium | reverse complement strand
GACCTGCGGTCGCCCGTGTTGGCAGGTTCGGCGGGCGATCACAGATCGCCCCTACTAACGCAAAACCAGGTCATTATGCACGCACCCGGTCGGTTTTCCAAATAAAAAATGCGCCGTTTTCGCGGCGCACACCCAAATTATCCATTGTCCATTCTCAATTGTCCATTGCCCATTGTATTCTTGACATCCCGGGCGCTATCCAGTAGAATAGAACCAAACCACAGAAACAGGGGGAGGATTTTGGTATGAATCAATCCTACGATATCATAAAGCGCGATCTGGCGGCCATTGGGGTGTGTCCGGGGGATTTCCTGGTGGTCCATTCCTCCATGCGCTCCATGGGATGGGTGGAGGGGGGACCGGAATGCGTCATCCGGGCCATGTTGGACACCCTGGGGGAGGAGGGGACTTTGATGATGCCCACCTTCACCTACGAATCCTCCTACGCCGATTCCTTCTTTTCCCATGCCCACACCCCCTCCTGCGTGGGCCTGCTTTCCGAAACCTTCCGGAAGACACCGGGGGTCTACCGCACCGCCCATCCCACCCACTCGGTGGCCATCCGGGGGAGACTGCTTGGCGCGCTCATCAGCGGGGAGGCGGAGGACGATACCCCCATGGGGCCCCATTCCCCCTACCGCAAGCTTGGGGCATACGGGGCGAAGATTCTGATGCTGGGCTGTTCCCTGCGGCATACCTCCTACCTGCACGCCCTGGAGGAGGAGGGGGATCTCTTTTACGCCCTGCGGGGACACCAGACCTACACCGTGGTGGAAGCGGACGGCAGACGCCACACCCGATCGGTTCGCCGCCACAACTTCAACCGGGCGGATGGAGCCCTGATCCAGCGCTACGACCGGCTGCTTGAAATCCTGGGGGAGGGGGACTTTGTCCGTGCTCCCATCCACGGGGCGGATGCGGTGCTGATCGATGCCGCAAGACTCCGGGAAAAGGCCCTGGGAAAAATGAAAGAAGCCCCTTTGTTTTTTGTGGATGACCCGGACGGGTTTTATCCCGAATACCGGGATGGGGCGCAAGCCCAATCTTGACATCCCGGGCGCTATCCAGTAAAATAAAAGAACCAAGAAACGAAAGAAAAGGGGAATGAGATATGTGGAACGGTTGCCTGGGCGGATCGATAGCCTGTATGCTCCTGACGGTGATTCTTTTCTTAATCGCACGGGGAGAAACGTGGAAGGAAAAGGCTTCCATTCGTCCGATCTATATTCTGCTTGGGGGAGTTGCCCTTGCGAATTTCCTGGTGCTTTTGCCGGTGCATTGGAGCGTGACGGGAAACATGGGGAGCACCTTCTTCCTGTCGGCCTTCAACACCATCCAGGCCATGGGCGCCGGGTGTGAGTTTGGGGTGATCGAACCCGGTCTTGAGAACTGTCCGAAAGAATTGCTCGTCGGCTACCAGGTTTGGTTTGCCTTCCTGTTTACCCTGGCACCGGCGTTGACCTTCGGCTTTGTGCTGTCCTTCTTCAAGGGATTTTGTGCCGGTTTGCGCTATTGCACGGTATGTTTCCGAAAGGAGACCTACGTCTTTTCGGAGCTGAATGACCGTTCCCTGGCTTTGGCAAGCGACCTCCGAAAAAACCATCCCAAGGCGGCCATCGTCTTCACCGACGTGTTTGAGGAAAACGAGGAAAGCTCCTTTGAGATGATGGAGGAGGCCCGGAAACTGGGGGCCATCTCCTTCAAAAAGGATATTCTGGTAGCCCCCGTGGGCTTCCACGCCAAAGCGAAACCCATCTCCTTTTTTGCCATCGGCCAAAACGAAAGCGAAAACCTGAATCAGGCCATCAAATTGATTGAAAGATACCGGAATCGAAGCAACACCCATCTCTACGTGTTTTCCGCCAAGGTGGAAAGCGAGCTCCTGCTCACAGCCGTGGACAAGGGGCAGATCAAGGTCCGCCGGGTCAATGAGGTGCAGTCGCTGGTGAGCCGCACCCTGTACGAGGAGGGGAAGGACCTCTTCAAAAGCGCCCGGAAAGCCCCCGACGGCACCAAAAAGATCTCGGCGGTGGTGGTGGGTATGGGCCGCCACGGCACCGAAATGGTGAAAGCGCTCTCCTGGTTTGGGCAAATGGACGGTTACAGCCTGGAAATCCACGCCTTCGACAAGGACCCCCTGGCGGAGGAAAGGTTCGTGGCTCTGGCCCCCGAGCTTATGTCCCCCAAATATAACGGGGTAACCCTTCCCGGGGAGGCCCAATATAAGATCACGGTGCACCCGGGTGTGGACGTTGCCACCAGCTCCTTTGTCAAGGCCATCGAAGCAATTTCGGATGCCACCTACGCCTTCATTTCCCTGGGCAATGACGACGTGAATATCCAAACCGCCGTCAATCTGCGCACCTACTTTGAACGGATGAAGATCCACCCGGTGATCCGGGCGGTGGTCAATCATTCGGAACAGAAAAAAGCCCTGGCGGGCATCCAAAACTTCCGGGGCCAGCCCTACGACCTGACCTTCATCGGGGACGTGGAAACCTCCTGCACAGAAAAGGTGATCATCGACTCCGAATTGGAGCAGGATGCCCTGGAACGCCACCTGAAGTGGGGCAAGGAGGAGGAATTCTGGACCTACGAATATAACTACCGCTCCTCCGTGGCCTCCGCCATCCACCTGCGGGCCAGAATTGCCTGCGGCATCGCCGGGGCGGACAAGCCCGAAAGCGACATGACCCCCCAGGAAAAGGAGGCCATCGAAACCCTGGAACACCGCCGTTGGAACGCCTACATGCGGGCCGAGGGCTACGTGTTCAGCGGTTCCAAGGAAAAGTCCAGCCGCAACGACCTGGGGAAAATGCACCACGACCTGGTGGACTACGCCGCCCTTTCGGAAGAGGAAAAGCGCAAGGACAGCAAGGTGGGCAGCGTTGCGGAGAAAACGGCGGAAATCATTCATGATTAGGAAAAACAACCCGGCATGGAGACCGCCGGGGGACGGAGAGAAAAACGAAAAGGAGAAAAGTCTTATGAATAGAAAGCGCTTTTTGCTGGCTCTCGACCTGGAAGGGGTCAACTACGTGGTGGGGGAACCCTACAAGGGACTTGGAAAGGGAAGCGACCAGTGGGAAATCGCCCGCCGTCAGGGGGCGAAGGAGATCAACGCCGCCGCCGCGGCTCTGTTTGCCGCCGGTGCCGAAAGGGTGACCCTGTGGGACAACCATGGGGGCGGCAACAACGTGGATCCCGCCGACCTGGATTCCCGCATCGACCTGGTTTCGCACAGCACCCCCAAACCCCGTCAGTACTTCATCGGGGACTACGACTGCATCCTCTATTTTGGCTACCATGCCATGGAGGGCACCCTGGGGGGCGTTTTGGCCCACACCATGAGCAGTGCCACTCTGCAATTCTACAAATGGAACGGAAAGTATATCGGCGAGGTGGATATGGATGCCGCCATTGCCGCAAGCCATGGGGTCCCCTCGGTGCTCTTCGTGGGGGGAAATATCGCCTGCGCCCAGGCCAAACGGGCGGTGCCGGGCATTCTGACGGTGGAAACCAAGCGGGAGCTTTCCCGCAACAAGGCAGAATTCCGGGACAATGAGGAACTTTTGGCCGAAATCGCCGAAAAGGCGGTGGAAGCGGCCCAAAAGCAGGTTCCGATGGCGGGGGTGACCTTCCCTGGGGAAATGCAAAAATCCTTCAAGCGGGTGGAGGATGCTGCGGCATATCTGGAAAAACTGCGTGCTTTGGGAATCAAAGCAGAGCACCCGGACGATGAGATCCTCGGCAAAGACGGCCACACCGTTGTATCTGTCATTGATGATATAGACACGTTTATCAAGTGTATTTAAGTCAGTGAGGAG
>JAFYNU010000061.1 GCA_017547975.1 Clostridia bacterium | reverse complement strand
TCGATACCTGGTCCGATCAGCCCGGGGACGCCCCCTACAAGGAAGGCATGGATATCCCCTCCCTGTCGGAGGCGGTAACCGTCTTCATGAATACCGTCATCGCCGAACTCAAGGCCATCAAGCCCGATATTCTCTTGGAATTCCGTCAGGGCTACATCGGCCCTGTGATGAAGACCTTCGGCAATATGTTCCGGGTTGGGGACTGCCCGGGGGACTACATTTCCAACCGGGTGGGGGTATTTGACCTGCGCATGCTCATGGGTCGCCAGGCGGTACATTCCGACATGCTCATGTGGCACCCGAGCGAAAGTGCCGAGCGGGACGCCCTGCAAATCATCAGCATCATGTACGGTGTTATGCAGTATTCGGCCCGGCTGGACAGCATTACCCCCAGAGTGGCCAAAATGAGCAAATTCTGGCTGGATTTCCTGAAGGAACACCAGGCTACCCTACTGGATGGAGAGCTCCGTGCCTACGATCCCCAGGCCCTTTACACCTGGGCAGAAGCCATTGGCGAAAGTGAAACCATCGCCGCCGTTTACCAGGCCGAGCGGCTGATCACCCCGGTCATTGGGGAAGTCACCTGGATTGCCAACGGCTCGGAATGCGACCGGGTGCTTGCCGACCTGAAGGGCTATTTTGAACTGGTTGTCTACAACTGCCTGGGAGAGGTGGTTTTCGAAGACGACATCTCCTTCCTGGGTACCACCTTCCTGCCCATTCCCACCGGCGGCATTGCCAAGCTGCGCCGTACCCGATAAGGAGAACGCCATGAAACGTTACCTTTCGGATTACACCGCCCTGATGGGCTCCCCCACCGCCGGGGCCGTCCTGGCCTGCCACGACCTGGCGGAGGGGGATACCCTGCACCTGGGTGGCGGAGAATGGCACCTTTACCCCGAGGGGGGCTTTGAAAAGGAATATTATATTTCCAACAACGATTATGGTAAAAAGTCCATTGCCTTCCCCCTGATCGGGAAGAAAAACGTCACCATCGATGGGGAGGGCGCCAGCCTGATCTTCCACGGAAAGGTTCTTCCCTTCGTGATGGATTCCTGCGATGGGGTCACCATCCGGAGTCTGACGGTGGACTACGCCGAACCCATGTATTTTGAGGGGAAGATCGTGGACGCCGGGGAGGATTTCGTGGAGCTGGAATACGACGACAGCCAATTCCACCTGGACCTTTTGGGGCAGAAATTCCGTTTTTACGGCGAAGCCTGGGAGAATATCACCGAAAAGGTGCTGGTGAACGAATTCGACCCCGACTTTCGGGGGCCGGTTCCCATGACCGCCACCTATTTCGCCTACACCGGTACCCAGCGGGACACCAGCTTCCTTTCGGGGCTCTACCGTTACCTGACCCCCTCCAAGCCCGCCCCCAACCGCCTGCGGCTGGATGGGGCTCTGGGCTTCACCCACAATGTTGGAAAATACTGGCTTTGTACCCACAACAGCCGGGAATTTCCGGGCTTTTTTGGCACCGATTCGAAGAATATCCATTTGGAAGACCTCACCCTGCGCCACACACTGGCTATGGGGGTGATCTGCCAGATGTGCGAAAACATTACCCTTTCCCGCGTGGTAGCTGAACCCCGGCCGGGTCGTCTGCTTTCGGTGGACGCCGATGCCACCCATTTTGTCAATTGTTCGGGGCTTATCCGCATGGATTCCTGCCGGTTTGAAAGCATGATGGACGACGCCACCAACATCCACGGCATCTACACCCCCGTGGAACGTCGGCTGGGAGACCATCGGGTCCTTCTGTCCTTCGGCCACTTCCAGCAATACGGGGTAAATATCTACAAGCCCGGCGACAGAATCCGCCTGGTGAACAATAACACCCTGGTGCCGGTGTCGGAATTTACCGTGGCAAAAAGCACCCTGCTTTCGGGGAAATACCTGCTTTTGGAAACTTCTGAGGTTTT
>JAFYNU010000060.1 GCA_017547975.1 Clostridia bacterium | reverse complement strand
CAGCAAATGGTTTATGATAATTGGTAAAAACGGCCGGGGGAACATTCCCCGGAAAAAGGAGTAATTTATGCAATACCGCAAGTTTGGCAACACCGGATTTGACATTTCCGCCCTGGGCTTTGGGTGCATGCGCCTGCCCGAATATCAGGATGCGGAGGGCAATTGGCACGTGGACCAGGAAAAGGCCACCGACATGCTGATGAAGGCCTACGAATCCGGGGTCAACTATTTTGACACCGCCCCCTACTACTGCCACGCAAACAGCGAAATCGCCGTGGGCAAGGCCCTGGCACCCATCCGTGACAAGGTAAAAATTTCCACCAAGTGCCCCCTGGGTGAGGTAAAGACCAAGGAAGGCTACGAAGAAATGCTGGACAAAAGCCTTGCCAAGCTGGGCACCGATTACGTGGACTACTACCACTTCTGGGGCATTGGCAAGGAAGAATTCGACGAGAAGATCGTTGGTCTCGGCCTTTTGGAAGAAGCAAAGCGTCTGAAGGCCGCCGGTAAGATCCGCCACATCTCCTTCTCCTTCCACGACACCCCCGACGCCCTGAAGTACATCATCGACAACGGGGAAGGTCTGGAAAGCGTCCTTCTGCAGTACAACCTGCTGGATCGTGCCAACGAGGACATGATTGTTTACGCCGCCGAAAAGGGTCTTGGCGTGGTGGTTATGGGCCCGGTTGGCGGCGGCCGTCTGGCTGCCCCCACCGAGCTTGCCCAAAAGCTTGGCAACGGCAACCTGAACACCTACGAACTGGCCCTACGTTTCGTGCTGGGCAACCCCGGCGTATCCTGCGCCCTTTCGGGTATGCAGACCGCCGACATGGTGGAAAAGAACGCCGCCGTGGCCTCCCTGGAGGTTCCCATGACCGAAGCCCAGTGGAGAGAAGCCGGGGAATCCATGGAAAACCTGAAAAAATTCTCCGAGCTCTACTGCACCGGTTGCGCCTACTGCCAGCCCTGTCCCAAGGGAATTGAAATTCCCAAGATTTTCGAAGCCTACACCTACTACAACGTGTATGGTCTGAAGGAGCTTGCAGGCAAAAACTACCAGAACTACGTCAAGGGCAACGAAGAACACAAGCCCGGTGCCACCAGCGCCGACTGCATCAACTGCGGCTACTGCGAACGCAAATGTCCCCAGCACCTGAAAATCCGGGATCTGCTCAAGAAGGTAGAACCGGTTCTCCAGAGCCTCTAATATGCGCAAAACCGACCTATGAACCAATCATAGGTCGGTTTTTTCTTACGGCAGGCGGATATCGTCCCGGGTCATCTGATATTCCATACGTTTTCCCCTTCTTTTATACCACCGCAAGAAAATATTCGGTAATAGTTTCAGGGGATTCCTGCATACCGCCCCGAATCCACCACTTGATGGTTTCCACAAAGGTGGTCAAAATGTGATTCTTCCAAAAGCTTTCGGGAATTTCTTCCTTCCGCCGCCCTTCAAACAGGGCAAGCTGGCTTTCGATCAACCTTTCCAAGTTGGCTTTGAAGTAGCCCAAAAACAGTTCGTTGTTTTGGGATGCCAAAAGGGACAACAGATTGTTGTCATTCTTTTGCAGATGGCGCAGAAGGTGCAGAAAAACCGAATCGGGAGCATCGCAATCAAAAATGTGCCGATGCTTGTGCGATTCCTTTCCCGCGGCATCAAAAATATGGCAAAACAGTTCTTCGCAAAATTCCTTCAGCAAATAATCCCTGGTTTCAAAATGGGCATAGAAGGTCGCCCGTCCCACGTCGGCCAGTTCAATAATCTCCCCCACCGTAATGGCGGCATACTCCTTTTGGGACAGCAGCTGGGTAAAGGCTGAAAAAATGGCTTCTCTGGTTTTTCTCTGTCGTCTGTCCATGGCTTTTTCTCCGTACATTTTCCGCAATATGTTCGGTAACGAATATCCCGCACGCTTCGTATGTTGCAACCCGGCGGGGTTCTGCTATAATAGTGTTATCGAACATTCTGTTCCATAACGAAGCTATTGTACCACACAAAACCCCTGTGGTCAACCGGAGGTGCCCATGAAAACCCAACGAAATATACTGATTGCCTTTCTTTTGAACCTATTCTTCTCCCTTTTTGAGTGCGTGGGGGGACTTTTGACCGGAAGCGTTGCCATTTTGTCTGACGCCGTCCACGACCTGGGGGATGCGGCAAGCATCGGCCTGTCCTTTTTCCTGGAGAAAAAGAGCAAACACCGCCCCGATGCCGCCCACTCCTACGGCTACGCCAGATATTCGGTGGTGGGGAGTCTTGTCACCACCCTGATTCTTTTGGTGGGCTCCGCCGTTATGATCGTCCAATCGCTGCTCCGCTTTTTCCACCCCAACCAGATCCATTACGACGGCATGATCCTGTTTGCGGTGGTGGGGGTATGCGTCAATTTTCTGGCTGCGCTTTTTACCCGGGAGGGCGGCTCCTTAAATCAGCGGGCGGTCAATCTGCACATGTTGGAGGACGTACTGGGCTGGAACGTGGTTTTGGTGGGAGCGGTCGTCATGCGCTTCACCGATTTCTGGTTCATCGATCCCCTGCTTTCCATTGGGGTTTCGGTATTCATTTTGATCCACGCCCTGGGGAATCTGCGGGATACCATGCATATTTTCCTGGAAAAGACCCCCAGCGACCTGGATATGGAGGAAATCAAGGAACATATTACCGAAATTGATGGCGTTCTTGACGTACACCACGTTCACCTGTGGACCATGGACGGCGAAGCCCACTACGCCACCATGCACGTGGTTTGTGAAGGGGACCCCCACCGCATCAAGCAGGAAATCCGGGAAGAGCTTTCGGAACACGGCATCGGCCACGTGACCCTGGAACTGGAAACACCGGGCGAGCATTGCCACGAAACCGAATGCACCGTGGTGCCCTCCGCCGGGCACAGTCACCATCATCATTGACCGATCGGTACAGATTTTTCTTGCATCCCGCTTTGCTTTCTGCTACAATCGTAGTATCAACCAATCGGAGGTATTCCCATGACCAGAACCCAGGCCTTTTTCGCCCGCATCGGGCTGGACCCCAACACCCGCGTGGAATGTACTCTGGATTTTCTTGGAAAAATCCAGTCGAACTGCGTCACTTCCATTGCCTACGAAAACCTGGATATTTTGGCGGGACGCAAGCTGGACCTTTCCCCCGGCGCCCTTTACGACAAGATCGTCACACAGAACCGGGGCGGCTATTGCTTTGAACTCAACGGCTTTTTGACCCACATCCTCCGGGACATGGGCTTTACGGTTTCCGAACGGTTTGCCCGCTTTTTGCGGGGAGAAAGCGAAATTCCCATGCGCCGCCACCGGGTCACGGTGGTTACCCTCCCCGACGGGGATTACCTTCTGGATATCGGCGTGGGACAGATTGCGCCCCGTCTCCCCCTGAAAATTGCCGAAGGGCTGGAACAGGAGCAAAACGGCGAAGCCTACCGATTCCGCCGGGACCCCACCCACGGTTGGGTGTTGGAAGACCTATACCACGGGGCGTGGCGGGATTACATTGGTTTTACCGATGATCCTGCTTTTGACGTGGATTTCATTCAGCCAAGTTTTTTCTGCGAAGCTCATCCCGACTCGGTCTTCAACAAGGCGCCCATGCTTTCCATCAAAACCTCCGCCGGTCGGTGCACCATTGACGGCCGCACCTACAAGGAGTTTTCGGGCGAGACTCTGACCCACATAGAAGAGGACGTTACCGATTCCCGCATGACGGAGCTCCTTTCCACGGTATTCAAGCTCGGTATCTGACAAAAATCCCATTGGAGGCTTACTCCAATGGGATTTATTCTTATTTGGATTTTCCCGGCCAGCACCAGTTTTCCAGATCCCGGCTCCAGGCAATACCAAGGCTTGCGTGATGGTCAAACATGGTCTTTTCATCCTCCGGGCCGCTTCCGTGGAAAAACATCAGCCACGTTTCGCCTTCCGTGGTTTTGGCGGGAATCACAAATCCCGCCGTGATGCGGCCCTGGGCCCAGGGCCAATCCTCCTGGCCCAAAAGCAGGTGTTGGGTATGCGTCCAATCGGTGCCATTTTCCGATTGCATAACCCCGATGCCGTTGTCCGGCGAATGAAACATATAGTAGCGGTTGTCCTTTTCCACCACGCACACGTTTTCTCCGGCTTCGGTGTGGCCCACGTAGTTCCAATGGATCAGGTCACGGCTCACCGACATACTGACGCCGTTTTGCTTGAAAAAGCACCACCAGAGTTCCGGATCCTCCCTGTCCCGGAGCAGGTAGGGATCGATCATGCGGCCCATTTCCTCCTCCGGAATATCCCCCTTCACCCGGAGAAGACGGGGGGAGGAAAAATTTTCAAGATCATCCGATTCCATGACGTAAAGGCGGCTTCGGTGGTTGCCGTATTTTTCCCCGTTTTCCCGGCAATAGGTCTGCAGGCAAAGGACCCATTTTCCATGATGCCGGATTATATTTCCTGGGCTGGAATAATTGAGCCGCTGATCCCTTGGCGTCAGCTTCCGGGGTTCGGTCCAGGTAACAAGATCCCGGCTTTTGCTCTTTGCGGTATACATGAAGACCCGACCGTCTTCCTCGGTCTCCACCAGGGTGAAAAACAGATGGCACCACCCGTCCTGCCACACCGCCGCCGGATCCCGGTAGGCGGTTTTAGCATCTCCCCGAAAGAGAATGGGGGATTGGATTTGGGTTAGATCGATCATAGGCTGCCTCCTGTCGTTTCGTTTTGGAAAATCATATCACATTCGCAATTTCCTGTCAATTGTTGCTTTTGCTGACGGTTTATACTATACTTTTTTCCGCACGTCTGTCGTACCATCATCCGCACACCGTATATCGGTTGACAATCCCAACGAAGTGTGATATAGTGAAGCCATCCCAGATACCAAAAAGGAGAAAACCCCATGGATATCAAGGCAAAAATCGAAGAAATCGTCAAAAAGCTGACTTCCGACAAAAACCTGATGAAAAAGTTTAACTCCAACCCCACCGCCGTCATCGAAGAGCTGATCGGTGTGGACCTGCCCGACGACCAGATCAACGCCATCGTCGACGGCGTGAAAGCCAAGATCAGCCTGGACAAGATCGGCGGCGCCCTGGGCGGCCTGTTTGGCAAAAAATAATCATATCATCACGAAAAAAGCATCCGTTTCAACCGAAACGGATGCTTTTTTACGTAAGTTCCATGGAATCGAGGCGGAACACCGGCATTTTCCGTTCGGTGATCCGATCCCCCTCCTCCACCCTGCCGCAAAGGAGCGGGCTTTGTGGGTCGTAGGAAGTTTTCCCCTGATCCCGTCGGGCGTAGCAGTACAGGCAGCCGTGTCGGCAACAGCCATAGGTACCGATGTCCACGCTTTCCACACAGCCGCAGGCGGGACGTTGGTTTTTGTCGGGCTTTACCTCCAGCCTGTATCCTCCTATGCGCTCCAAAAGGGCTTTGTCGATACAGGAGCCGTGGCGGATCCCCACCGCATCCAGGTCAATTTCCTCGGCACAGCTTTGCATCACAAGACCGTGTTCCCGGGCGATTTCGGCAAGCCGCCCCGCAAGATCGGTCATTTTCTCCGCCGATGGCCACCGGATATCCAAAGGCCGGATGGGCTTTTGGATATTTTTGTATAAGTCCAGGAAGCTGATGGTGCAAACCTGGGTGGAGGCCGCCAAGCGGTCTGCAAGCTTTTCAAAATAACGTATATGATAGTCAGCGGTGTATTTTGTATTCAGCAAAATAGGATCGTAGCGCCACACCACCCGTTCCCGCCCCACAATCGACGCAAGCTTTTGGAAGGTATGCACCACCACCTCCCCCTTGGAGGGAACGCCGGGCTCCACGTCGGTGCCATAGGGATTCAGGGTGAACTGAAAGTAGAAGGGGATATCTCCCAGTTCCTCCAGCCGACCCAGCATGGGGGCGGGATTTTTGGTCCAGAAGACCATGCCATCCACCACCTGGGGCGACAGGGATACCCTGCTGATTTGCCGAGGATTCATGGGGTTTTTTACATAAACGAACCCTTCCCGGAGCCGATGAAAGAACCAATCGGCATAAAAGGCCGGGATATCGGTCCGACGGCTGGCACTGATGATCATGGAGAAACCCACCTCCTTTCCAGGGGAAAAACGGGATGTTTCAAACCTGCGGTTTGAAGTGAAGTTGTAATACATTACAGTGAAGTTTTTGCCTTTACGGCAAAAGTGAAGTGAAGTTTGCCCCAAAAACACTTGCGAAGCAAACTTCACTACGAAGTAACTTCACAGCCCCAAGGCAGCTTCACTTGCCCGTCAGGGCAAACTTAGTTTCGGCACAGCTCTGTGCTTTTTTCAAAATACTGCCTTATGTGGCTGTGCCGAGCCCCCTCCCAAAATGTTCGTAATTATTCTTCTACCAATTCCCGAAGCTTTTCCATGGCCAGGGCCACGTAGTCAGCCACAGTACGGTCGGCGGTTCCCACCACCGTGGTGGAGCAACGGTTTTGTGGAATCAGGATCCGCTGGGCATCGCTGGACGCCACAGCGGTGGCCATGGCGGCGGTCACTTCCCCAAGAAGGGCATCGGCCAACACGATACCGATGGGCCCGATGATGATATCCGCCCGGCGGGAGCCCACCACCACGGGGTTTTCCCCAGTGGCACCCTGGTCGGCGCCGGCTTTCAGCATGGCGGATGTGGCAATGGTGTTGGTGCCCACTGCAATCAGGTGCACCGGCAGGTCGGCTTTTTTGATTTCGCTTACCAGGAGAGCGCCTACCCGGCCCCCTTGGCCGTCAATGACTAAAATGGTTTTCAAAGGGCAAGGGCGTCCTTTCCTTCCAGAATTTCAAAGGTAATACCGAATTCCTTTTCTTCCCCGGGTTCCAGCCAGGTCAGAGTACCCCGGGCTTCCTCGGCGGCACTGCCTTCCACATGGCAGTTACCCGGTTCGATGCCAACCACGTATTCCTGCTCGCCCATCTGCTTCCATTCGGTCATGAAGGGGAGCTCGGCCTTCTTGAAGCCCACCTTTACCGCAAGCTCGATATCCGGGTTCACCAGGGCGGCGTAGACCATGCCGTCCTTGTCCTCTTCGCAGTCCAGGTAGAAGCACTGTTCGGCATAAGCGTGTACCGGTTCGTGGAAGAGCATATATTCGTTGACCCCCTTCTTTGCCTCCTCGTCCCGGGGGGTAACCAGGGTGGGGGGCAGAATCAGGTGGGTATTTTTATCCAACAGGGGGTAACCGAAGTTGCAGTGGTAGAGAAGCATCAATTCCTCCCGGGAATAGCCTTCGTTCTTCACAATATCCCGGATGGTGATCTTGTTCTCCCCGTACTTCATTTCCACCACCCGCTTGCAGGAAAGGGTCAGGCCGAAGAAGGTGGCTTCCCGGACGGTACCCCACACCCGCATGGTGGGAACGCCGTCCACGTCCACCGTTTCGGCGCACACCTGGTCGGCGGGGATGGTGGAGAAGCGGCCGTGCTGGGTCTTGTGCTTGCCATTGAAGTCGTTTGCGGGGCCCACGTTCTGGAGACCGCAGGTGGTCATGAGACCGGCGTTGAAGTGGGTGAAGAAGGAGCGGTCGGTGCCGTCGGCAAAGGCCGCCCCGGCAGCTGCCACGTTGGTGATGTAGGAGAGATTGACCCCCTTGTAGCGCAGGCGATAGGGATCAAGTCCCCGGTCGGGAAGGAGCTCCAGCTGGAGCCCGGTGCCGTTTTCCATTTCCACCAGGCGCTGATTGTCCCCCCGGCCGCCCACCATGCGTACTTCCCGCACGCCGAAAAGCTGGGCATCCTGGCCGATCTTCCGTCTGATTTCCTTCATATTCATAACTTATACCTTCCTTTCTTAATCTAACAGGAGATAGATCACTTCCCAGGCCACCCAAAAGGCCATGAAGAAGCTGACCACTCCCAAACCGATTCCTATGAGAACGTCCCGGGTCTTTTTTCCCCGGAACCACCTGACCATCATCCACACCGCAAGGGAGAAGAAGATCAGGAAAAAGAGGATTGCGGGAATCATGCCTTACGCCTCGATGCCGTAGATGGCGGCGTACTTTTTCTTCAGGTAATCCACGAAATATTTGGTGTCAAAGGGTGCACCAAAAACCCGTTCCATCAGCTCGCCGGGCTTATAAAGGCAGCCGTACTTCCAGATGCGTTCTTCCAGCCAGGCGTTGATCTTTGCCATTTCGCCACTTCGCACCGCTTCGAATACGTCGAATTCCTCCTCCATTTTTGAGAGAATCTGGGCACCATAGGCCGAGCCGATGGCGTAGGAGGGGAAGTAGCCGAAGGAGCCCCCCGACCAATGGGAATCCTGCAGGACACCCTGCCGGTCGTCGGGTACGTCAATTCCCAGGTATTCCTTGTAGAGGTCGTTCCAGAGCTTGGGCAGGTCGGCGGAGGTGGCACGGCCTTCAAAGAGGGCCTTTTCTGCCTCGTAACGCACCATAATGTGCATGGCGTAGGTAAGTTCGTCGGCCTCGGTTCGGATCAATGAGGGTTCCGACTTATTGGCCGCCAGGTAGAGGTCGTGGGCGGTATACCCCGCAGTCTGCTCCGGGAAAAGCTCGGCCAAAACCGGGAAGAGCTTTTCAGAAAAGGCTTCGCTCCGACCGATGATGTTTTCGTAAAAGCGGGACTGGCTTTCGTGCACCCCCATGGATACCCCGGTACCCAGGCAGGTGTAGGCAATATCGTCCCCGATGCCAAGCTCGTAGAGGGCGTGACCCCCTTCGTGTACCACGCTGTAAAGGGAGGACAGGAACATATCCTCGTGGTAGTGGGTGGTGATGCGCACGTCGTACTTGGTGAAATTGATGGTAAAGGGGTGCTCGGTGGTGGCGATGGTGGAGTGATCCCGATCCATGCACAGCATTTCCATGAGCTTATCGGAAAGCTTTTCCTGCAGGGGGATGGGGTAGAGCTTCTTGTTCAGGCTGTCATCCACCTGGGGCGCGGCAATCACCTTTTTCACCAGGGGGACCAGTTCACGGCGAAGCTCCCCAAAGAAGGCTTCGCACTTTTCCCGGGTGAGCCCTTCCTCATACTGGTCCAGCATGTAGTCGTAGGGGTCCTTTTCCGGGGCAATTAGGGATGCAAACCGCTTGTTGGCGGCCACCAGCTTGTCAATATAGGGAGCGAAGCTTGCGTAATCGTTTTCTTCCTTGGCCCTGTGCCACACCTCCTGGGCTTCGTTGGTCAGGCGGCTGTAGGCCACGTATTCCTCCACGGGAATCTTCCGCAGTTCCCGAAGGGTCTTGTCCTTCAGTTCCACAATCCGCCGGGTGGTGGGATCCAGTTCATCCAGGTGGGCCTTCAGGGTTTCCACCACCTCGCTGATTTCGGGGCCGGTGGAAAGACCGTATTCTACCTCGCTCAAAATAGCCAGGGTCTCCCCCCGGTTGGCGGCGGTACCCCGGGGGGCGGCGGTGACACCATCATAGTAAATCAGACCGGTGGCGTGGGAATATGCAATTTGCTTCTTTTCTATTTCACGTAATTTTTCCAGGGCTTGGTTCAGTTCCATGGGATGATCTCCTTACAAAATCGGGTTTTCTTTATCATATCACAAACTTTGCAAAAATGGAATCACCGATTGACAGATTTCTTTCGATTTGCTATGATATTCCATAAGAAATGCCGCCCGGCGGCAGAAAGGAAGTCCCTTCCATGAAATATCCCGAATTTGAACCCCTCTTTTCCTCCCCCTGCCAGCTGATTCTGGATACCGACATCGGTCCCGACTGCGACGACGTGGGTGCCATTGCCGTTCTCTACCACATGCAAAAGAAATACGGTTTTGAAATCCCTGCCATCATCAACTGTACCAGCAACCGCTACGGCTGCGGGGTTCTGGACGTGCTCCGCCGCTATTGCAAGGCCCCGGATCACGCCATCGGGCTTTATACCAGGGCTCCCTTCCTGGAGGACTGCGTGAAATACAACAAGGAAGTCTCCGAAAAATTTTCCCCCGCCCTGATGGATGGCACCCTGCCCATCACCGACTCCACCGCGCTTTACGGCAAAATCCTTTCGGAAGCAGCGGACAAGAGCGTGGTCATTTGTACCATCGGCCAGTTCAATGCCCTTGCGGATGCCATGAAGGCCTATCCCCAGCTCTTCCAAACCAAGGTCCGGGGCATGGTCAGCATGGCCGGGCAGTACCCCGAAGGGAAACCGGAATACAATATTTATTGCGATGCCCCCAGCGCTGCCTACGTGTTCGAACACGTTACCTTCCCGGTGATTTTTTCGGGTTGGGAAGT
>JAFYNU010000059.1 GCA_017547975.1 Clostridia bacterium | reverse complement strand
TTGTTTTTAGAGAGCCGTGGCAATGAGGTTGGAGGTCTCTCCCTCCGCCCCTGCGGGGCACCTCCCTCGTCAGAGGGAGGCAGTGAAGGTTGCACAATACCAGGAGCCCCCTTCTGATTGGGGCTTAGAGCCTGTCAGGCCCTGTCAGGTACGCACTATTTTGGATGCCCCCTCTGACGAGGGGGGATGGCCGTAAGGCCAGGGGGGAGAGACCGCACAGGCAACCGACACATCCGATATTGTTCATTGTAAATTGTTCATTTGAAAATGGTCCGTATTCCATTGAAATTGGCACAAAATTGTGCTATACTATCCTCGAGTCGAACCGGGGAAGCAGGTGCAACTCCTGCACGAGCCCGTCGCCGTAAGGCGCAAAAACTCTCCTCCTGACCCGATGCCGCAAATCGGGGAAACGCCATTGGACCCTTTGGAGTCTGAGAAGGTGGGGGAGGGGCGCCAAGTCGAAATACCCGACCGACTCCGCCGCCTTCCCAATATGAACCGCGGGTACCGGTTCCGGGAGGGGAAACAAAATACATTCCAATAAGGAGAAATGCAGAATGAAACGAATGAATCTTGCACACAAACTCATCCTCTGCATGGTGCTGATTGCGGCTCTGGCACTGATGGCAGTTGGTTGTTCCAAGACCGGGGAAACCGCCGAGACCCCCGCCGAAGCGGTGTCCGCCACCCCCATCGGGGAGGGTGCCACCACCTTTGACCTGACCGTCACCAAGGCGGACGGAAGCAAAACCGCCTATGCGGTCTCCACCGACGAGACCACCGTGGGCGCTGCTCTGCTGGCCCTGGAACTCATCGCCGGGGACGAAGGGGAATTCGGCCTTTACGTGAAAACGGTGGACGGGGAAACCCACGTTTACGAAGACGACGGCAAATACTGGGCCTTCTACGTGAACGGGGAATACGCCGTTACCGGTGTGGACATGACCGATATCGAAGCCGGTGCTTCCTACGAACTCCGTGCGGAATAAGTCGAAAACCGGGCTGCGCATCCGGGAAATTGCCGTTTTCGGCATGCTGGGCGCCCTGATGTTCGCCAGTAAGATCATCATGGAAGCCCTGCCGAATATTCACCTTTTGGGCATGTTCACGGTGGTGTTCACCGCAGTATACCGCCAAAAAGCCCTCTATCCCATCTATATTTTCACCCTGCTCACCGGGGTCTACGCCGGGTTCAACGCCTGGTGGGTGCCCCACCTGTACCTTTGGACCCTCCTATGGGGGGCGGTGATGCTGGTCCCCCGGCGGCTTCCCGATAAGTTTTATTACCCCATCCTGGTGGTGATCTGCTCCCTCCACGGGTTTCTGTACGGCACCCTGTATGCCCCCGCCCAGGCCATTCTGTTTGGGATGAGCTTTCAGGGGATGATCGCCTGGATCATTTCGGGGCTGCCCTTCGACGCCATTCATGGGGTCAGCAACTTTTTTGTGGGATTTTTGATCCTGCCCCTTTCCAAACTGCTGTTCCGGGTGGAAAAGCTGGCGGGCAATCTGTAAAAAACAAAAGATGCACGAAAATTTCGTGCATCTTTTTTGTTTTTAGTTTCGGTAGCTGCGGACGAAATCCACCACCGGGGCAATGGGAGTCGAACCCACCGTACCCACCAGGAAGAGGTAGTCGGTGCGGTCCACCACCCCATCCTTTTCCAGGGTGAGGGTGACGGTGAAGGAATCCACCCCCTCCGGAATGGGGAAGGAGATGGTGTTGCCCGCAAGGGTCACACCCGGAAGGCTTGCGGCGGCGCTGACCCGGTCGGACCCCTCCGCCAGATCGTCGTTGACGAAGACATGGCCGGTGAAGGTGTCCCCGGCCTGCCACAGGAATTTTCCGTAGCGCAGGGAGGCATGCA
>JAFYNU010000058.1 GCA_017547975.1 Clostridia bacterium | reverse complement strand
CTGCCAGAAGGATCCGGCAACCGGGATTTTGAAGCATGCGGGGCAGAATATACGCCCCAAACACCACCGCAGAACAGCCACAGCCCGATCCGCCTGCGTGGGTATCCTGTTCGGGCGTGAAAATCAATCTTCCGCAATCCTCGTACTCGGTACCAAAGCCGGTCATATCCCGTAAAATCGCATAGCCCACCTCCCCCAGGTCGCCGGTATAGATTCCATCGTAGTCGGCGGATTTTCTTCCCCGGTCCTCCAAAAAGGTGGTAATCGTTTGGTATGCGGCGGGAGCCATGGCGGCGCCCATTTCAGCCGGATCGGACACCCCCGCATCCACCATGCGACCAAAGGAAAAACCGGTCACCGCCACGTATCGCGCCGTGGGCGGCTCTGCCGAAAGGAGCACCGCCCCGCAACCGGTGACGGTGCGTTGGGCGCAAAGCTGGCGCTGATTGCCGTAGGCCAGGGGCATACGGTATTCCCTCTCCGCCGCCGAAAAGTGGCTGGACGCCGCCGCCCCGGCATAGGAAACAAAGCCTCCGTCAATCAGGGCAGATCCCAGGGCCATCCCCTCCACAAAGGTACTGCAGGCCCCATACAGCCCGCAAAAGGGAAAATTCCACCCCCGAAAGCCAAAGGAGGTTCCGGTGCATTGCTTCTCCAGGTCGCCCCCAAAGAAGACTCCCGTATCGGAAGGCTTTACGTCGGTTTTCTCATAGAGCAGACCGATGGTGCGGGAAACCATAGCGCTTTCGGCCTGTTCCCAGGTCTTTTGTCCGAAGTAGTCGTCGTTTGACACGTAGTCAAAGGCCACCCCCAGTTTTCCGGCCCCCTCCACGGGGCCCACCACCGACGAGGCGGAAACCACCGCCACGGGGTTTTCCAAGAGGTATGCGGAAGTCCCAATCTTTTTGATTTGCTTCATTGTTTTCCCTCCTCCGTCAAAATTCCATGTTATTTTCCCGCAAAAAGCAACCTTTATACCCCCTTCTTCCACTTGCGAAATGGAATGGAGCGTATTATAATAAAAGAAATTCAATTGAAAGCGAGGCACAACTATGGAAGCTTCCTGGAAAACCAAATACAAAAAGGCCGTCACCTTCAGCTACGACGACGGCGTCACCCAAGACATCCGCCTGATCGAGCTTTTGAACCGTTACGGACTGAAAGCCACCTTCAACCTGAATTCCGAGCTTTTGGGGCACCCCGGCATGCTGTTTCGGGCAGGCCAGCGGATTTCCCACTACAAAATTCACCCCGAAAAGGTTCGCGAAACCTACGAAGGCCATGAGGTGGCGGTGCATACCCTGACCCACCCCAATCTGACCACCCTGCCGGACGAAGAAGTGATCCGTCAAGTGGAGGAGGACCGGAAAAACCTGGAAGCCCTGGTGGGCTATCCCGTGGTGGGCATGGCCTATCCCTGCGGCGGGGTGAACAATGACGACCGGGTGGCCGAACTGATCAAGACCCACACCGGCATCCGTTACTGCCGTACCATCACCAATACCGACTCCCTGGCCCCCCAGGAAAACCTCTATCGCTTCAATCCCAACGTCTACCACGTCCTGGAATACGACCGGCTCATGGAAATGGGCAAAGCTTTTGTGGAAGCCACCCCCGACGAACCCCAGATTCTCTACGTTTGGGGACACGCCTACGAAATGGACTTCCATCCCGACGATTGGATCAAGCTGGAAGAATTCTGCAAGCTGATTTCCGGCCGGGACGACATTTTCTACGGCACCAACGCCGAAGTACTCCTGGGCTAAGCCTTCATTCCACACAGGAGAAGCCACATGAAAGCCATCATGGTCATGTTCGATTCGTTGAATCGACATTTTTTACCCAATTACGGATGTGACTGGACGGTCATGCCGAATTTTCGCCGTTTGGCGGAAAAAACCTTGACCTTTGACCGGTTTTACGGGGGCAGTATGCCCTGCATGCCTGCCCGCCGGGAACTGCACACTGGGCGCTACAATTTTTTGCACAACTCCTGGTCCCCCCTGGAACCCTACGACGATTCGGTCATTGCCCGGCTGAAACGGGCAGGCGTTTACACCCACATTGCCACCGACCACTTCCACTACTGGGAAGACGGAGGAAGCTGTTACCTGACCAAGTACGACAGCCACGACATCATCCGGGGTCAACAGGGAGATCCCTGGATGGGACAGGTGGCCTGGCCGGAATTCCCCGACACCCTTTCCGCCCGGAAGGCCACCCAGAACTGGCGGCACGATTGGGTCAACCGTTCCTTCCTGGACTCCGAAGAAAAAATGCCCCAGAAAAAGACCTTTGATTGCGGATTGGACTTTATACGCCGCAATGCCCGGGAGGATCGCTGGTTTTTGACCATCGAAGCCTTCGATCCCCACGAGCCCTTTTACACCCAGGAGGCATACAAAAAGCTATACCCCGATGACTATCACGGCAAAAACCTGGATTGGCCCGATTACGGCAAAAATGAATACGGCGACCAAGCCACCGCCCACGTGCGTTTCGAATACGCAGCCCTGATGAGCATGTGCGACCATTACCTGGGGCTGGT
>JAFYNU010000057.1 GCA_017547975.1 Clostridia bacterium | reverse complement strand
GTAATAATCTACCATGTACACATGGTAGTACTTTGCAAGTTTTGTAACAACATTATCGAAGCTACAGGAGTTTGTCCCCTGGGCATGAAGCAGTAATAATTTGTTTTTTTCGGTTTCAACCTCATAGTAGTTCAAAATACTGCTATCATCAATTTTATACTGTGCATTATGAATCTTCATGTTGTATACTCACCTCGTCAAATTCAAGTTTGCTTAACTGATTATATTCTATCATAATTGGGTCGAATGTACAAGAACAGGCATAGCAAATCAAACTGCTATGCCTGTCACTGTCTTTAGGAGCACCGCCGATTTAGCGGCATATTTTTGGTGGGTGCGAATGGTGTGTTCACGGCAATAGAACGGTTTATTCGTTCCAACGAAATTGCTGAATTGGCCTTTTATCTTTGGAAGCTATCCCAGAGGGCAACTTTTTTATGAAAGCAATTCCAAAATTTCCGGGAAGGGTTCCAGGGAGCGGGCCAGGATGCCGTGCATCTGGGCGATGGCAATGCCGTAGTTGGTCATGGGGACCTCCTTTTCGCCGGCACGGGCAAGGCGGGACGCCATTTCCTTTTCGTTTAGCATACAGCCCCCGCAGTGCACCACCAGGGCGTAGCCCGAGGGATCGGCGGGAAATTCGCCCCCGGAGGTAAAGCAGAATTCGAAATCCTTACCGGTGTAATTCCGGATCCAGCCGGGGATTTTCACCGAGCCGATGTCGTTGCACTGGCGGTGATGGGTGCACCCCTCCGAAATGAGGATCCTGTCCCCTGCCCGGAGCTGATCCAGCATGGCGGCGCCCCGGACCACGGTTGCCAAATCCCCCTTGTAGCGGGCAAAGAGGATGGAGAAGGAGGTGAGCATGATCTCCTTGGGGACCATCTTGGATACCCGGCCGAAGGCCTGGGAATCGGTAATCACCAGTTTGGGAGCTTCCTTGAGTTTTTCCAGGGTTGCGGGAAGCTCGGTATCCCGAGAGATTACCACGGTGGCGCCGATTTCCAAAAGCTCCCGGATGGTGGTTTGCTGGGGCAGGATGAGCCGCCCCTTGGGGGCCGATTCGTCGATGGGAATCACCAAAACCACCGTATCCCCCGCCGCCACGATATCCCCCAGGAGCTTGCGCTCGCTTTTGGCAGATTTTGCAAGGGCGGCGATTCTTTCCTTGAGTTCATGGATGTTGGTACCCTGTTCGGCGCTGACCCAGATCGCACCGGGTTCCGGGGCGGGGATGGCGTCCAGAAGGTCGGCTTTGTTGTAGGCGATCACACAGGGAAGCTTCCGGGCTTCAAACTCGGCCAATAACTCCCTGTCGGGGTCGGAAAGTCCCTTTTCCCCGTCCACCACCAGGATGGCCACGTGGATTTTGGCAAGAACCGCCTTGGCCCGTTCCACCCGCATTTGTCCCAGTTCTCCCTCGTCGTCCAAACCCGGGGTATCGATGATGACCACGGGACCCATGGGCAGGAGCTCCATGGCCTTTTGCACCGGGTCGGTGGTGGTGCCCTTCACGGAAGACACCAGGGAGAGATTCTGCCCGGTGACGGCGTTTACCAGGCTGGATTTCCCCGCATTGCGAAGCCCGAAAAAGCCGATGTGAATCCGTTCGGCAGATGGGGTTTGATTCAAACTCATAGGCACCTCTCCATCAGAAGCGGAAGTCCCGGCGGTTGGAGTTCTTGATGGCCTCCACGTTGTCCTTGGCAATGGCCTTCACCTTGGGGGCCGGGATGCGTTCCAGTTCCCGCTCAATCAGGTCGAAGCCCACCTTGCGGGTTTCCTCGCTGGCATAGTCGGTGAGGTATTCCCCCAGGGTCATCAGGGCGTTGGGGTGGCAGCAGTTGAGGATCTGGCCCGATTTGCAAAGGGCCATGAAGCGGTCGCCGGTGCGGCCTTCCCGGTAGCAGGCGGTGCAGAAGGAGGGAATGAAGCCCAGCTCCATGAGCCACTTCACCACCTCGTCCAGGGTGCGCTGGTCGGAAACGTCAAACTGTTCGGAATCGTGGGGGCGTTCCTCTTCGGTGTAACCGCCCACCGAGGTGCGGGAGGCGCCGCTGATCTGGGAAATGCCCAGCTCCAGGGCACGGGCCCGAACCTGCTCGCTTTCCCGGGTGGAAATGATCATGCCGGTGTAGGGCACGGCGATGCGGATGCAGGCGATGATCTTTTCAAACATTTCATCCGGCAGACCGTTGTCGAAGGTATCCGGGTCGATGTCGTCGGCACGCTTCAGGCGGGGTACGCTGATGGTGTGGGGGCCGACCCCATGCACCGCTTCCAGGTGTTCGGCGTGCATGAGAAGGCCGGCAAATTCGTACTGGTAGTTTTCCAGGCC
The DNA here is from genome assembly GCA_017547975.1 of Clostridia bacterium. Lineage (GTDB taxonomy): Bacteria > Bacillota > Clostridia > Oscillospirales > QAMX01 > RUG11797. Next base: position 1,869 of record JAFYNU010000057.1, on the reverse strand, counting down.
GTAGAGAACACCCAGACCCACGTCGTCGATGCCCCCCTCCATGGCACGGTCCATGGCTTCGGTGTGGTAGTCGTAGTCGTGCTTGGGGCCGGTGGGATGGAGTTCCAGATAGCTTTCCTTGTTGTAGGTTTCCTGGAAGAGGATGTAGGTGCCGATGCCGGCCTCCTTGAGCATACGGTATTCCTCCACGGTGGTGGCGGCAATGTTCACGTTTACCCGGCGGATGGCGCCGTTTTTATGCTGAATGGAATAGATGGTTTTGATGCTTTCCAGCACGTATTCGATGGGATTGTGTACCGGGTCCTCCCCAAGCTCGATGGCAAGACGCTTGTGCCCCATATCCTGCAGGGCGATAACCTCCGCCTTGATTTCCTCCTGGGTGAGCTTTTTCCGGGCGATGTGCTTGTTTTTCAGGTGGTAGGGGCAGTAAACGCATCCGTTGACGCAGTAGTTGGAAAGATAAAGGGGGGCAAACATCACGATGCGGTTGCCGTAGAAGTCCAGCTTGATCTGCCGGGCCAGGTTCTTCATTTCCTCCACCTTTTCGGGGATGTCACAGGCCAAAAGCACCGATGCCTCCCGGTGGGTCAGACCCGGGCAGGTGAGGCCGTTTTCGGTTTTCCTGGGACGGGCCTTTTCCAAAAGGCTGTCGATCAGGGGAATATTGCGCTTGTTTTCCTCGGCATAACGGATGGTTTCCAAAATTTCCTCGTGGGAAATGAATTCTTCGGCTTTCAGCGATTTGGGATTGTAAGCTGCCATTTTGTTTCCTCTTTCTGTTTTGAATTGATTTATTGTTTGGCGTCGCCGCGGGCGGTGACGACCTTGTAGCCAATGCTTTCCATGCGCTCGGCAAGCAGCCGGACGCTCTGGGCCGATTCCTCCCCGGTGGCGATCTTCCCCTCGTAGAGCTCGTACTTTTTCCGCACCGACAGGGGGGACAGGTTGGGCATCACCACGTTGGCCCCGGCCAGAATACCCATTTCCCGCCCCCGGGGATGGATGGTGCCCAGGGCGGTGGTGGCGGGCAAGAGCAGGGTGGGCTTGATGAGCCGCAGGATGGAGAGAAGATAGATGGTATCCTCGAAGGAGCCGGAGGGGAAGGAGGCGAAGGGGATGCGCATTTCCAGGAGCCAGCGGTCGCTTTGGACAGAGGTTTTCACCTCTGCACCGCACTCCCACTTCCAGTCGGGCTCTTCACCGTGTCTGGCGATGATGCCGTCGGCGACGACGCCTTTGGCATTGACGAGAATCTGCACGCAGGATTTGCGCTCGCCTGCCGTGTCGAAGAAGAACTCCACGTGGTCGTCGTTCCAGATGCCGCCGTCATGCTGTGCTTTTGTGACCAAGGCGTTTGGGAACTCCTCCATGCACTCCACGGCGATGACGAGTGCCTCCTCTTCCTGGAGCATCCAGACACTCGTCTGGGGTATTTCGGAGTTGATCACATTGAATGGGCGGAATGCGCTGATAAGCGGCTTCTGTTTCCAGTCTGGCTCGTCCAGCTTGCCGTCAATGACAATCTTGCCAGTGGCTTTCGGGAGGTTGTATGAGTTGAATTGCCCCAGCAGGGGCAGCGAGAGCAGGCATAGCAAATAGGGGAGGATGGTTTTCATGATCGTGCTGTTACGCTAAAATCGTGCTGTTACGCTAAAATGGTGAATCAATGACCTTGAAGGAGACGGTGAGCTTTCGGTCCGCATTGTCTGGGAAGGCGGTGAGCGTGTAGTCGCCGTTGGCAAGGTTGAGTTCGGAGACGTCCATCTGGAGGGTTTGCGTGCCGCGCACAACGGGCAGAGTTTCCAGGCGGAGCACCTTGTCGCCGCGGGCAATCTGGAATGGGATGCCTCGTGCGCCATCCGATGCGGG
>JAFYNU010000056.1 GCA_017547975.1 Clostridia bacterium | reverse complement strand
GGGGTAATAGGAAAGCTTGGCTTTCCGAAGCCCCTCCACCCCGTCGTCCTCTTCCCGGTTTACAAGGGCGTACCCTTTTTCCAGGAGCAGGCGTGAAAATTCCCGGTTGATCATGGGATAGGCTCCCCGGAGAGCTCCATCCGCCTTTTCGGTGTGGGTGCAGAAAATCCGGTCGTTCAGCCCTTCGCCAAGGCAAAAGGCCACCGGCTGTCCATCGGCATAAAGCAACCCGCCAAGAAGCCCCATGGCTTCATACCCGGCAAAAAGCCGGTTGATGGCGGTGTGCTCCCGATCGATGGCATCGGGATCCTTTTCCCGGTTTTCCCCTTCCCATGCGGTCAGAAGCTCCCGGCAAACCGGAAGCTTATCCGGGGTCAGTTCTTCAAAATCCCAGGAAAGGATTTTTTCAAACCAGGAGATGTGGTTGCGCTTCCCGTGGTATTTTTTCCCCGGGAGATTCGCAAGATCCGAAAGATCGTAGAGGTAATCAAAGGTATTGCGGGCGGGTGTTGCTGTGAGGCGGTTGGGATAGGCTGCTTCCAGGAGGGTGAGCTCACTTGGGGTAATGCCGTAGAGCAGGAGGGATTCTTCTTCCCGGGTTTCCGCCAGGAGCCATTTCATAGCCTCCATTGGGTCACCAGAACCCACCGGGAAGGAGTAGTGCTGTCTTCCATCATAATAAAGACGGGAGAAAAAGAAGTCTCCATGCCTTGCCACCTGGATGCGCCAGGGATCCTGCCACATGGAAAGATAGCCGAAGGTGTTTTCGCACCCCATACGGCCGCTTTGCCTGGCAAGCTCCCCGATCCACAGCCGATCCTCAATTGCTGGGGAATGGAAGGTTTGCAAACTGTATCATCCTTTATTTTTTAGAATACAGGTTTATTCCCCAAGGAAGGTGGGGTCGCCGCTGTCGCTGTCCTTCAGGAGGGCACCGGCGGCGGGGAAGGAACGGGCCCGGTAACGGGAAGCTTCCTTAATGGGGGATTCGGAGAGATAGACCACCGAGGTTATTTTGTCGGTGGCTTTCAGCTTCATGATCTGGATACCCTGGTTGTCCCGGGTAGGTTTGGAGGTCAGAAGAGAGCTTTTCACCGAAAGGGCTCGGTTGCCTTCGGAATACATGACGAATTCCGATTCCTTGGCCGGGGCCAGACAGGCCACCAGGGGGGATTTGTTGCTGTATGCATTGGCCAGGCGGCGGCGGTTGGTTTTGGTCTGATAGGCAGCCATATCCACCCGGGCAACCTTGCCGTTTTCGAAAATAAACAGGAGGAAGCCGCTGTAATCCCGGGGGAAAATCAGGGCAACCGGGGATTCGCCGGGATCCATGGACAGGGCGGCGGGCAGGTAGGTACCCAGGGCACTGGCTTTGGTATCCTCAAAGGCGGCGGCGGAGGTTTTGTATACCTGAGCCTTGTCGGTGAAAACAAGAAGCTCGTCCTTGTTTGAGGCTTCGAAGGAGCAAAGCAGGCTGTCCCCCTCCTTGAACTTCTGCTCACCCGACATACGAAGCGACTGGGGCGTAATCTTCTTGAAATAGCCCGACTTGCTCAGGAACAGGGTGCAGGGATAGTCGGGGACTTCCCGGACAACCTCCACCTTTTCGATATCATCCTCGTAAAGAATC
>JAFYNU010000055.1 GCA_017547975.1 Clostridia bacterium | reverse complement strand
TTTCACCAGCCTGCGGGAAGCCGACCGTTTGGGCGCAGAGCGGCTTTACATTCAGCTTTCCCCCTCCAAAGCAGGACGGGGAGCCGCCGTGTACAACCGGGTATTCCGGGCCTGTGGCGGCGACCTTGTCACGCTGTAAACGAAAGGAGAGATTCCATGATCATCCTTGGTGTGACCGGCCCTTCGGGTTCCGGCAAATCCGCCCTGACCCGGGTCTTCGCCGAGCACGGCGCCCTCATTCTGGATGCCGATGCCATTTATCACCGTTTACTTTCCAATAGCTCCGCGCTCCGCACCGCGCTGACCGATGCCTACTCAACCGATATCCTCACCGATGGGCAGATTGATCGGAAGAAGCTTGGCAAAATCGTCTTCTCCTCCCCTGCCCTGCTTGAAAAGCTCAATTCCATCACCCATCCCTTCGTCATCCGCGAAATCGAGCGCCTGATTGCCGAAAGCCAAGCCCGGTTTTCGGTGATTGACGCCCCTCTTCTTTTGGAAAGCGGGTTAGACTCCCTTTGCCACACCACCATTGCGGTGTTGGCTCCCCGGGAGGTACGCATCGGGCGAATCGTAGCCCGGGACGGCATCACCCCCGAAGCCGCCGCCATGCGCATCGACGCCCAAAAAACCGACGAATATTATCTTGCAAGATGCCACACTTTCCTATATAATAATGGTACGCTTTCGGAATTCGTTTCGGAAGCCCAGGCGCTTTACGCCCGCCTGATCAACGTTGGATCAAATTTATAAAAATAAAGAGATCAGAAAGGACTCCACCATGGACGAAAAGATCAAAGAAATCAAGGAAAACCTGCTCAAAAAGAAGGAACGCAAATTCGAAAAGCTCACCGCCGAGGAAAGCATTCAGATCGATGCTTACGCCAAAGAATACATGCGTTATCTGGACGAAGGCAAAACCGAAAGAGAAGCCGCCGCCCGGGCTATGGCCATGGCCGCCGACCACGGCTACGTAGAATTCAAGGAAGGTTCTCCCCTGCTGCCCGGCAGCAAGTATGCCGTTAGCTTCGGCGGTAAAATGGTCGTCTTGGTACATATGGGTGAACTGCCCATGTCGGAAGGCTGCAACATCATTGCCAGCCACATTGACTCCCCCCGCCTTGACCTGAAACCCAATCCCCTTTACGAAGAAAGCAACGCCGCCTACTTCAAGACCCACTACTACGGCGGTATCCGCAAGTATCAGTGGATGACCATCCCCCTTGCCCTGCACGGTGTGGTTTGCCGCAAGGACGGCGAAACCGTGGAAGTCGCCATCGGCGAAGCCGAAGGTGATCCCGTATTCTGCATTACCGACCTTCTGCCCCACCTGGGCCGTGAACAGGGCTCCAAGCCCCTGAACACCGCCCACGCCGGTGAAATCCTCACCCCCATCGCCGGCACCATTCCCTATGCCGGTGAAGGCGAAGACCGTGTCAAGCTTTCGGTTATGGCCCTGCTTAACAGCCGCTACGGCATCACCGAAGAAGATTTTGCCAGTGCTGAGCTTTCCTTTGTTCCCGCCGTCAACGCCAAGAACGTTGGTTTGGATGCCAGCCTGATCGGTGCCTACGGCCAGGACGACAGAGTCTGCGCCTACGCCTCCCTGGCTGCCCTGCTGGGCCAGTCCGCTGCTCCCAAGCACACCTCGGTGGTGGTTCTTGCCGACAAGGAAGAAATCGGTTCTGAAGGTGTTTCCGGCATGAAGAGCGCCAAGTTTGATCATCTGCTGGCTTCTCTGTGCGGCAACGACATGGGTGTCTTCCACGCCTGCCTGGATAACTCCCTGTGCCTCTCCTGCGACGTTTCCGCCGCTTTCGATCCTTCCTTCGCCGAGGTTTACGAACGCCGCAACACCGCCTACATCAACGGCGGTATCTCCATCTGCAAATACACCGGCGGCGGCGGCAAGTCGGGCGCCAGCGATGCTTCTGCTGAAACCCTGGCCAAGCTCCGCAAGGCATTTGCCGAAAACGACGTCACCTGGCAGCTTTGCGAGCTGGGCAAGATCGACGTGGGCGGCGGCGGAACGGTTGCCAAGTACATGGCCGAACGGGGCATCGAAACCATCGACGCCGGCACCCCGGTTCTTTCCATGCACGCCCCCTTCGAAGTCACCTCCAAGTTTGACTGCTATCATACCTACCTTGGCTGCAAGGCCATCCTTGCTCTCTAATTCTTGCTTTCAAAAAAATAAAATAGAAAGAAGGATTCCTCAATGCGTATCCCCATGAAAGTGGATCCCCGCTCCACCAGCTACTATGCCCACGCAAAGAAAAAGGTGGAAGCATCCCGTCTTCTGGATGACATGAGCGACCTTTCCCATTGGAGAGTGGACAGCCACCAGGAATTGATCAACGGCGCCAAAATGGATAGCCGCGGCATCAACGCCGGTACCCTGACCCACGCCGAACGGGATGGACGCAAGGTCGCCCGGCTCACCTGCCCGGTGGACACCACCGAAAAGAACGCCGACTACGGCCGTGGATGGGGTCTTGCCACCCTGTTCCGGGATTGCGGTCACGAAGACTGGCGGGATTACAACCGCATCGTCTTCGACGTATATCCCCACCTGCCCGGTTTCCGGGTCATCACCCTTTGCATCTACCTCTACAACGAGGGCGAAATCACCATGCCCAGCGACATGACCCGGGAAGGCCTCCACTTCGTTTCCAACCTGAAAAACGACCAGTGGAACACGGTGGATTGGGAAATTCCCGATCTGCCCCGGGATAAGGTCAAAGGTATCTCCATCCAGTATCGTATGCAGGGCGCCGAGCCCGGTGCCACCCGGGAAGTCCAGTTTGATTTCAAGGATCTGCGTATCGAAAAAGTGGACACCGACTACTCCCACGGATGGGGCCCCAAGAACGGCGAGATCGCATTCTCCCACGTGGGCTACCAACCCAATGCCGTGAAGACCGCCATCGGTAAGGGCATTAAGGCCACCGAATTCCAGGTCATCAAGTCGGATGACGGTCTGGTGGTTTATGAAGGCAAGATCAAAACGGTCACCCGCCACACCGGCAAGTACCAGGTCTTTGACTTCACCAGCCTCACCGAAGAGGGCCGCTTCTTCATCAAGGCGGGCGCCACCATCACCCGTCCCTTCTCCATCTCCCCCACCGTTTGGAAATCCTCGGTGGAAAAAACCCTGAATTTCTTCTTTGGCGAGCGTTGCGGCTTCCCGGTACCGGGCATCCACGACACCTGCCACACCGACTTCCAGTGCCGCCACGGGGACGTGACCAAGGTCATCAACGGCGGCTGGCATGATGCCGGCGACCTGAGCCAGGGTCTTGGCAACACCACCAACGCCACCTACGCCATGCTGAATCTGGCCCAGCGTCTGAAGGAGGAGGATCCCGCCCTCTACGAGACCTGTCTGGAGGAAGCCCGCTGGGGCGGCGAGTGGGTGCTGAAAACCCGCTTCTCCGACGGCTACCGGGCCAACTGACTGTGCATCGACTTCTGGACCCAGGGTCTTCTGGGGGACTATGACGATATCATCCACACCGCCGGCCGCAATCCCGGCAGCAACATGATGTGCGTTGCCCCCGAAGCATTGGCCGCCAGAGTTTTCAAGGACTTTGACCCCGCCTTCGCCTACGCCAACCTGAATGCCGCCGAGGAAGATTACGCCTGGGCCATGGAAGACATGGAAAAGGCCGGCGATCGCATGAGCCGTTTCGGCGAGCTGGGTATGGCTGCCCAGGCCTGTATCTCCTCCATCGAACTCTACTACACCACCGGCAAGGAAGAATATCTGGCCAACGCCGAAAAGTTTGCCGATATGATCCCCCTCTGCCAGGAAACCGAATACCCCGATTGGGACACCCCCATCCGCGGCTTCTTCTACACCGGCAAGAATCACAAGGATATGGTCCATTCGATCCACGGTTCCTCCGAACACGCACCCATGGTGGCCCTGTCCATGATCTACAAGCTCAAGCCCAAGGCCGAATACCGCAAGTGCATGCAGCTTTACGGCGAATACATCAAGACCATCGTCAAGTATTCCGCCCCCTACGAAATGCTCCCCGCCTCCATCTACGACCTGAGTGCGCTGGACCCCAACGCCCCCGTTTGGGAAATGGGTTGCCCCTACGAGCACGCCAAGGTTCAGATTCAGAACGGCATCCAGCTTTCCAAGGATCACTACCTGCGTTTCTTCCCGGTTTGGTACTCCTTCCGGGGTAACGCCGGCGTCACCCTGACCCAGGCCCGGGCCATCCTGGCCTGCGCCAAGGTGCTCAAGGACAAGCGGCTTCTGGAAATTGCCACCCACACCCTGGAATGGCACGTGGGCCGCAACCCCTTCAACCAGTCGCTGATCTGGGGCGAAGGCTACAACTTCACTCCCCAGTATTCCGCCATGTCGGGGGACATCGTGGGTTCCTTCTCGGTGGGCGTAGAAACCCAGTTCGACGAGGATATTCCCTACTACCCCCACGCCGCCTGCTACAACGACAAGGAAGTCTGGGTCTTCCCGGCTCTGCGTTGGCTGGATATCATGGGCGAATACCCCTGCGAACTGTAAGATCTTCCAACCAGAAAAATCGCCCCGGTACAAAACCGGGGCGATTTTTGCAAAGGTGCCTTACCGAAAGGAGCTCATCTTATGGCTATCAGACTTACGTTTATCTTGCTTTGTCTGTGTCTGTTATTGCCGGGTTGCGGCACAGTGCCCGCCGAAGATAACCACCCTTCCCTAACGTTTCCTGATGATCTCAATTTCTCTTCGCACGTGTACACCACTACCCATAGCGGAACTTACAACAGTGCGGACGAAGTGTTGTTTCCCATCTTTGTCACCTCTTACGAGCAAATAAAAAGCATTACGGAAACAAAGAATGCTTACTCCCGTTTAGTCCTTCGGTACGAGGATGCTGCCGAACCGCATTCCTTTCTTGCCCTCTGTGACAAGCGATATACCGAGGACTTTTTCGAAAACCATAATCTCCTTCTGTTTCAACATTACGAAGGTACTATCCCGGACAAAATCACCGTTAGCAGTGTTACGTTTGATCCTTCCAGCAAAGAGTATACCATCAACGTCATCCAGGAGGATTACGGATATGGCGCAGAAGTTCTGTGGTGCGGACTGATTGTTTGTGAGATCGAAGTTCCCCAAACAGAAATCTCATCCGAACGTTCCGATGCATATATTGTCAACTACGATCGGGAGGACAAGGGAATCTATTAAAAAAACCGTCGGACAAAAGTCCGACGGTTTCATTTTGGCTTTTTTCGAAATTACTTAACTTCGCAGGTAGCGCCAGCTTCTTCGAGCTTCTTCTTGAGAGCTTCAGCGTCATCAGCGGACAGGCCGGTCTTAACAGCCTTGGGAGCGCCATCAACGACTTCCTTAGCTTCCTTGAGGCCCAGGCCGGTAGCTTCGCGAACAGCCTTGATAACGGCGATCTTCTGAGCGCCAGCGTTGGTCAGAACGACGTCAAATTCGGTCTTTTCAGCTTCTTCAGCGGGAGCAGCAGCGGCGGCGGGAGCAGCAGCAACGGCTACGGGAGCAGCGGCGGAAACGCCAAATTCTTCTTCCAGAGCGTGTACGAGTTCAGAGAGTTCGAGAACGGTAAGAGCCTTAACTTCTTCGATGAGAGCAGTGATCTTTTCGCTTGCCATTTTTAATTTCCTCCAACAAATAAATATTGTTTGTTTAGCAGACCTTAAGCAGCCTCTTCGGACTTCTTGTCTGCGATCGCCTTGATAGCGGCGGCGAGACCGCGAATGTTGCCGTTAAGCACATTGACGAAACCGGTAATCGGAGCATTGAGGGTGCCGAGAACGGTAGCAATGAGTACTTCTCTGGAAGGCAGGGTGGCCAGAGCCTTAACGCCATTGGCGTCGATAACCTTACCATCCACAAAACCGCCCTTAATCTTAAAGGCTTCCTTGGTCTTGGTGGAATACTCAGCGAGGATCTTGGCGGCAGCTACGGGGTCGCTGCTAATAGCGATAGCAGTGGAACCCTTCAGCTGAGAATCAAGTGCGCTGTACCCGGTGGCTTCAAATGCAAAACGGAGGAGCGTGTTCTTGACGACGGCGTATTCAACACCGGCTTCGCGAAGCTTGCGGCGCAGCTGGGTATCGTTTTCTACGTTGATGCCTTTGTAGTCGACGATGACACCGGCGCTCGCGTTCTGAATCTTTTCGATCAGTTCAGCAACGGTCGTCTTCTTCTGCTCCAGTACCTTTGCGTTTGGCATGATTTTCACCTCCGCGGAATTAAGTTTCGCAACCTGTACGCATGCAGATTACGAACAAAAAAGCCTCTGCGTCCATTTGTGACACAGAGACAGAAAAATATCAAAATCCTTGGAAGGATGTGTAATATCAAATTCCGTTCCGCGTCCTCGGCAGGTACCAAAACTGGTGTTATGATTTCTCACCTGCTGTCTTTGGAAGCAGCTTGATTATAATACCACATCTGTCCCCATTTGTCAACACTTATTTTTGATTTTTGGGAATATTTTTTATATTTTCCGGCGGCATCCGTCAATCTGGATGTTCTGCCCCGACAGGTAGGCGGCCTCTTGGCTTGCCAGGTAGCAGATCAGACCGGCATTCTCGTTATCGCTTCCGGTACGGTTCATGTAACAGAGTTCGGAGGGCTGGGTATGGTCGGGATCTGCCACGTCCGACGGGCTGACACTCCCCGGGGAAACGGCGTTGATGGTAACCCCCTTGTCCGCCACTTCCTTAGCCAGAGCTTTTGTCATGGCGATCACAGCCCCCTTGGTGGCCGAGTAGGTCACCATATTCCCATTGCCGTAGACCCCTGCCACCGAGGCAATATTGATGATTCTCCCCCACTTTTGCTCCACCATGCCGGGAAGGACCGCCCGGGTAAAGTACATGGTGCCGTTTACGTTGATATCAAACATAGTCTGCCACTCCTGGGTGGTGGTTTCCACGAAGGGGTGGAAACTTCGCCAAATGGCGGCGTTATTGACCAGGATATCGATCTTCCCAAGCTCCTTCAGAGCCGACTTCACCACATCCTCCACTTCCTCCTCCCGGCGGATATCACAGGCGAAGGCGAGTACCCGGTGACCAAAAGCGGAAAGTTCATTCTTTACACCCTCCAGTTTTTCAGCATCCCGGTCCACAAGGATCACGTCGGCACCGGATTCGGCAAATTTCAGGGCGCAGGCCCGGCCGATTCCCACTGCGGCACCGGTGACAAGTGCAACTTTTCGGTTGAAATTCATATACATACCCCTTTATCCTCAAATTCATTCACCCTATTATACCACATCTTCCCGTCGATTCAACACAAAAAATCCCCCGTCCTGTGCGGACGGGGGATTGGCTTACCTGACTTACTCAGCCTTTTCCTTGGAAAGGATTACGTTCACAATGATACCGAGGATCAGAGCGGTAGCAATGGAGGTGATGGTAACCTTGCCGAAGGTGAGGGAGAGACCGCCGATACCGGCGATGAGGATGGTAGCAGCCACGAAGAGGTTGCGGTTGCGGTTCAGATCAACCTTCTGAAGCATCTTCAGACCGCTGACGGCGATGAAGCCGTAGAGGGACATGCAAACACCGCCCATGACGCAGGCAGGAATGGTGTTCAGGAAGGCGATGAAGGGAGATACGAAGGAAACCACGATAGCCATAACAGCGGTGGTGATGATGGTAACGACCGAAGCGTTGCGGGTGATGGCCACGCAGGCAACCGATTCACCGTAGGTGGTGTTGGGGCAGCCGCCGAAGAATGCACCAACCATGCTGCCGACACCGTCGCCCAGCAGGGTGCGGTGGAGACCCGGCTTATCAAGCAGGTCGCGGCCGATGATGCTGGAGATGTTCTTGTGATCAGCAACGTGTTCGGCAAATACCACGAAGGCTACCGGGATGTAAGCAGCAGCAATGGTGCCCACGTAGGAACCGCTGAGCTGGTCAAAGCCACCAAAGGCCTTCAGGAAGGTAAACTGAGGAACCGAAACGAAGGTGGAGAAGGTAACGCCATCCGTAAAGAGGGAGGTAACAGCGCTGTAGTCAACGATCTTGAGAGCGTCGATACCGGCAACCGAACCGATAACCGTAAAGATGGAGGCGAGAATATAACCAACCAGGATACCGATGATGAAGGGAATGAGCTTAGCCATCTTCTTACCATAGGTGGAGCAAAGGGTAACGGTGATCAAAGTAATCAGACCACAAAGGACAGCCAGCAGGGTAGCGCCGCCTTCGATGTTGGATCTCTGCAGATCGCCAATAGCATTGCCGGCCAGAGAAAGACCGATGATGGCAACGGTGGGACCGATAACAACAGGGGGCATGAGCTTGTTGAGCCATTCAACGCCAACAAACTTTACCAGGGTGGCAATGACAACATAAACCAGACCGGCCATGACAGCACCCATGATGATGCCCACATAACCAACGGCTACGCTGGCGGCACCGGCAAAGGCGGCAGCCATGGAGCCAAGGAAGGCAAAGGACGAGCCAAGGAAGACCGGGCTCTTGGCGCGGGTAAAGAGAACGTAAACCAGGGTACCGACACCGGCACCGAAGAGGGCAGCGGCGATGCTCATGGCATTTTCGCCTTCCAGACCGGCGTTGCCATTGGTGATCATAGGCACGGCGATGGTGGCGGCGATGATGGCCAGGAGCTGCTGGAATGCGAAGACGATTACTTGCCCGAACTTGGGCTTGTCTTCGACATTGTAGATCATGTTCATTTCGTTTCCTCCGTGTGATATAGTTTTTCTATTAAAACGGGTCTCCCCATTCTAACCGACCGTTTCCGGGCATAAAAAAAGTCTTGCCCGTACACTTTGCGATGTCAGACAAGACTTTATATTTCCATGTTACGTAACCCTGTCAGCATCGCCAAGTTGCGCCTGAAGATTTATCTTGCAGATAATACCACATTTTTCGTCGTTTGTAAAGAGCCAAACGGCAATTCTTTCAGGATTTTTTTCTTCTTACCTTACCACTCGGCGATGGAGCCGTCCTCGTGCCGCCACACCGGATTGATCCAGGCGTGGGGCGTTTCGTTTTCTTCCCGCACCAGGCTTTCCAGCACGTCCACACCCAGTCCCGGCAGATGGGGCAGTTCGGCATAGCCATCCACGAAGGTGAAGTCTTCCCGGTTTTTCACGTAGTCCAGAACCGACTTGCCCACGTTGTAGTGGATACCCATGCTTTGTTCCTGGATGGCGGCGTTGTAGCAGGTGGCGTCGATTTGCAGGCAGGCCGCCAGGGCGATGGGACCCAGAGGGCAATGGGGTGCCAGGGCCACGTCGTAGGCTTCCGCCATGGAGGCGATCTTTTTCACCTCGGTCAGGCCGCCCGCATGGGAAAGGTCGGGTTGGATGATATCCGCCACGCCCCGCTCCAGAAGGCGCTTGAAGTCCCAGCGGGAGAAGAGCCGTTCGCCGGTGGCAATGGGAATATTGGCACAGGCGCGGATTTCCGCAAAGGATTCCATATTTTCGCAAAGCACCGGTTCCTCGATGAACATCAGGTTATACTGTTCCAGTTCCTTGGCCAGCATCCGGGCCATGGGCTTGTGGACTCTGCCATGGAAGTCGATGGCAATACCAAAATCCTTGCCGCAGGCTTCCCGGACCGATGCCACCCGGGCGGAAACCGCTTCGATTTTATCAAAGCTATCAATGAAGGACAATTCTTCGGTGGCATTCATCTTTACCGCCGAAAAACCCTCTGCTTTCTTCTCCAGGGCACCCGCCGCCGCATCCGAGGGACGGTCCCCGGCGATCCAGCTGTAAACCCGCATCTTATCCCGGACCTTGCCGCCCATGAGCTGGTACACCGGGGCATTGAAATACTTGCCCTTGATGTCCCACAAAGCCTGGTCGATGCCCGAAATGGCACTCATCAAAATGCCGCCGCCCCGATAAAAGGCCGCCCGATAGAGCTTGGTCCAGATGTCTTCAATGCAAGCCGGATCCTCACCCAAAAGATAGGGGGTCATTTCCCGCACGGCCTCCCGCACGGTGGAAGCCTTTCCTTCCAGAACCGCTTCCCCCCAACCAAACAAACCCTCATCGGTGGAGATTTTTACAAAACACCACCGGGGGCGCACCAAAAAGCTTTCAACCGCCGTAATTTTCATATTTCTTCCTCCATGCCTCCCTTCTTTTCGAAGGGGAC
>JAFYNU010000054.1 GCA_017547975.1 Clostridia bacterium | reverse complement strand
TATAATACATGCAAAAGTCCTCCGTGGATCGTTTGAATATTCCTGTATTATTATAGCGCAAACCGGGAGAAAAAGCAAGAGGATGGTGCAATCTGCGCTTTGGGCAGGGCGGAGATGGGCGGGCGTGGAAAATCCGAAAAAAGCTATTGACAAACCGGGAAAAATTGATATGATACAAGGTGAGGTGATAGAATATGACGCTTGCCCAAAATCTGCGAAACGAAATGAAGACCCTGCCCGCCGGGGAATTTTGCCCGGCCTATTACCGCTGGCTTGGCCTGCGGGAGCATCTGGATGCCCCCATCACCACCCTTCGGGGGGCGGGCATTGCATCGCTTTTCCGCGCGCCCGAACCCCATATTTTCAAAAACGACCTGATTGTGGGATCCACCTTCGGCCTTTATACCACCGCGGAAAAGACGGCGGTGGAACACGCCAAGCAGACGGTGAACCGCCTGGGGAGCCGCAATTTCATCACCAATGCCGACCACTATGCTCCAAACTACCGCCACACCCTGGCGGTGGGGGTGCCGGGACTGCTTTCCGAAATCGAGGAATCCCTGGCAAAATATGCCGCCGACCCGGGGAAGACGGAGTTTCTTGCCGCCATGAAGGAAACCATGAGCGCCTTCCGGGATATGATTGGGAATTACGGCAAAAAGGCCCGGGCGCTGATGGCCGACCCCGCCTACCGCAGGGAGTATCTGGAATTCATTGCGGAAAACTGCGAAGCCCTGGTGGCCGGGGCACCGAAGACCTTTGCCCAGGGGCTTCAGCTGGTGTGGTTCTGCCACACCGCCTTCCTCCAGGAGGGAAGATACGCCATGGCCCTGGGGAGAATCGACCAATACCTGTGGCCCCTTTATGAGGCAGACGTGGAGGCCGGACGGCTGACCCCCGAAATTGCCACCGGTCTTCTGGAAAACACCTTCACAAAAATTTCCACCAGCGACGTGGTGAATATCGCCATCGGCGGCGCCAATCCCGATGGTTCCACCGCCGTAAACGAGCTGAGTAAGTGCGTGCTGGATGCGGTGCGCAACGGCAATGCCCCGGGTCCCAACCTGTCCGCCCGGGTGTCCCCCGGTATGCCGGATGAATTCCTTCTGGATTGTCTCAAATCCATCGGCACCGGCCTGGGCTACCCGGCACTCATGAACGACGAGGTGAATATTGCCGCCCTCCTGCGCATGGGATATGCCGAGGCCGACGTGTACGATTACTCCATGGTGGGCTGTATTGAAAACTTCATCACCGGAAAACAGCCACCCTGGTCGGACGGCCGCTTCGATGCTCCCCGCTTCTTCGACTACCTCTTCCACCATGGGGTCAGCCGATTCCACGGCTCGGTGGGGCCCGACCTGGGGGATATTGACGACCTGACCTCCATGGAGAAATTCATGGAGCGGTTTGAAGCCCTGATGGCCTACGGTGCCAGGGAATACGTGGCCCTCTTTAAGGCCCAGAACGAGGGTATCAACCAGGAATACTACCCGGAACCCTTCCTTTCCTGCTTTGCGGAGGATTGCATCGGCCGGGGGCTGGATATCAATAACGGGGGATGCATCTACCCCTCGGTACACGGGGCCGCCCTGATGGGGGTGGGAACCGTGGCCGACTCCCTGGCGGCCATCGAAAAGGTGGTCTTTATCGATGGGGAAGCCACCCTGGCGGAGCTTCGGGATGCCATGGATGCCAACTTTGTGGGCTATGAAGCCCTGCGGGAACGGCTGTTGGCGGCGCCCAAATACGGAAACAACGACGATTTTGTGGATAAATACGCCGTCTGGTACCTGGATTTCCTGGCGGGAGAATTCGACAAATACAAAACCCGGGACGGGGGCGCCTTCTACGTGGCCATGGCCGCCAACACCAGCAACATCTGGGCGGGCAAGATCATTGCCGCCACCCCGGACGGGCGGCGGGAAGGGGAGCCCCTGTCGGATGCGGCTTCCCCCACCTACGGCCGGGATACCCGGGGGGCCACCGCCACCCTGAACAGCGTGGCAAAGCCCAACTACACCCTGGCGGCCTGCGGTACCGTGGTGAATCAAAAGTTCTCCCCCAGCATGTTTGAGGGGGAAAAGCTTCAGAAACTGCTGGCGTTGGTGCGGGTCTATTTCAAAAAGGGCGGCCAGGAGCTGCAGATGAATGCCACCAGCCGCAAGGTGCTGAAGGATGCCATGGATCACCCCGAAAACTACCCCAGCCTGGTGGTCCGGGTTTCGGGCTTCTCCGATTATTACGTCCGGCTGGACAAGAACGTGCAGTTGGATATTCTCAACCGCACCCAGCACGAGTGAGGGAACCCCATGGAGCTGAATATATCAAACATCCAGCACTTTTCGGTGGGGGATGGGGAGGGCATCCGCACCACGGTATTTTTCAAGGGCTGTGCCCTTCGCTGTCCCTGGTGCCATAATCCCGAAACCATTGACTTTGCGCCCGCCGCCCTTTCCTACCCCAAGCTTGGCAAAACCGAGGTTCGGGGCAAGAAAATGACGGTGGAGGCGGTTATGGCGGAGATTTTGGAGGATCGGGACTTCTACGCCGAAAGCGGCGGAGGGGTCACCCTTTCGGGGGGCGAGGTGCTTTTGCAGGCCGAGGGGGCCTATGCCCTGGCCAGGGCGGCAAAGGAAGCGGGCATCCCGGTCTTTGTGGATACCGCGGGATTTGCCCCGCAAGCCGCCCTGGAAGCGCTCCATCCGGTGACCGATTGCTGGCTTTACGATTACAAAACCGCCGACCCGGAGGCTTTCCGACGGGTGGTCGGCGGAGAATTGGATAGGGTGCGGGACAACCTGGCCTTTCTGCTTTCCAAAGGGGCCAACGTCCGCATCCGGATTCCTCTGATCCCCGGGTTCAATACAGCCGCCGAAGAGATTGAGGCCATCAAGGCCGATCTGAAGGCCCTGGGGGTTCGGGCGGTGGACCTTCTGCCCTTCCATCGGCTGGGCAGCGGGAAGTACACCGCCATGGGGATGGAGTACGCCTACCGGGAGGTGGAGCCCCAGACGAAGGCCGAGCTTGCCGCCATCCGGAAGCAATACGAGGATGTATTTGCCGTTACGGTGGACTGATTCCCCGGAAAAGAATATGGGTAAAAATGATAGGTGCCGCCCCGGTGGGGCGGCACGATTTGTTTGGGGGATCGGGCAGGGAGGTTACCTGGACCGGATGATTTCGTTGATGGCTGTTTGGTAATATTCGTCGGGGCGGGCTTTGATGACGTATTGGTGAAGACCTTCGGGATCCGGGACGAAGTGGTTGGCGCCGGTATCGGCATCCAGGGTAGCCCGTCCGGTGACGGTGGTATATCCGGCGGCGGCCTCGTCGCCGACGAGGGCCAGGAGCACCAGCATGGGGTCCCAGGAATGGCGGCCGTTGGCCGATCCGTGGTCCGACATGATCTGGCGGAGGGGGTCATCCGGGGCCAGCTGGCCTCCGGTGAGCACCTCATACCCCACCTCCCAGCCAAGGAAGGTGATGGGGGTGGGCCACAGGCGGCAAAGAAGCTCCCCGGCGGTGCGGGATCGGGAATTGCGGCAGAAATTGTTTTCCTTTTCCCCGTCGCCGTCCCATTTCCCTGCCATGATCCAGAGCTTTGTGACCTTTTGGGATATGAGCTCCAACCCGGTCAGGGGGGAGAATGCGTCGGGACCCGATTGGAGCAGGGCGGCAAGCACCTGGGGATAACCGATTTCCAAAATCTCCACCGGGTCCTCGGCTGTTGCGAGGAGCTTTCGGTAAAGTGAAAGGGAATCGGGAAAGTCGGTGTTTCGGAGGTTCGGGGCGTATTTTTTGGCAAAATTTTCCTGGTAGGCGGGGGAGCCCCCGAAATCGGTGGCATCCGGGTCGATGCCCAGGGAGACCTCCGAAAGCCCCTCCTGATCCATAAATGCCCGCAGGCTGGGGGCGGAGTAGGGCATACAGGCGTTCATGCCGACCCCCAGGAGACGGCATTGGCCATCCCCATGGGTTCGGGCCAGGATTCGGACCGCCACCGCGTCGTCGCAGTCGGTCCACCAATCGGTACCTAAGATAAACTGTCGCATAGTTGCTCCTTTGTGGTGTGATAGGGTTGGCTTGATTGTAGGACAATGGACAATTAAAAATTGAAAATGGAAAACGTCGGAAGGGCGGACTTCGGGCAGCCTTATTTATGTGGTCCGGGCGGCAGGTTACCGCCCCTACCCCAAAGGGTGAGCCAAGGGTCGGGAGACCCGTCCCCTGCAGGTGCATCCAAAATGGGCGAAACTCTCTGCCACCATTATATCGCTTCCCTCTTGATTTGTCGAGGGGAGAGGGGTATAATGGAAGAAAAAAGAAGCGAGGAGAGCATCATGTCGGTACCTGTTGCAGATATTACCCTGAAGATGATCGATTTTTACAAGGGGAATCATCACGATATCAACCATTTCCTAAAAGTGTATGCCTATGCCAAAACCCTGGGGGAGAAGGAGCTTGCCACAAGAGAAGAACGGGATCTTTTGGAAGTGACAGCCATCCTCCACGACATCGCCATTCCCTACTGCCTGAAAACCTACGGCCATGCCCAGGGTCCCTATCAGGAACGGGAGGGAATCCCCATGGCTAAGGAATTTTTGAAGGAATTTGATTTGCCTGCCCCCTTTGTGGAAAAAGTCGCCTGGCTGGTGGGCCATCATCACACCCTGACGGGGGTTACCATGAAGGAGCATCGCCTCCTTTTGGAGGCGGACTACCTGGTAAACGCCGACGAGGGCAATGCGCCCAAAGAGCAGATTGAAAACGCCATGGAGACATTTTTCGAAAGCGAAACCGGCAAGCGTATGCTCCGATCCATTTATCTGAAGAAATAAGGGAGAAACAACCATGCAAAACCGTGTATTTACCCCCGACGTACCCACCTTCAAGCCCCTCTTGACCGCCGAGGGGGCGCCCATCCAGAACCGGGCGGGATATATTTCCGATCAGGTGGATGAGATCGCCCTCCGGAAGGGACGTGCCTTTGCCGACGAAATTCGGGACCGTTTCCTTTCGGATTTCGAAAAATCGGAGCGGGCGGTGGCCCTTGGCAAGGCCGAGGCGGTGGACAAAATGGCCCACGTTTCCACCTTTGTGGTGGATGGGAATATGATCTACGTGACCTACTACGCCAACACCAAGGAACCCAGCGAGGATCCTCTGAACCAGACCGCCCGGTTGGTGTATGCCCCCATTGACAACCCGGATGACCGGGTGTATCTTGATCTTTTGACCGCCGGGGATGAAATCGACGGACGCCACGTGGATATGGTTTACGACACCATCCTCATGCGCCGGGATAAACGGACTCTGTTCGTTTTGTGGACCGCCCGGGTGGAGGGGAATTATTATCGGCTCTACTGCCCCTTTGACATGCCCACCAAGACCCTGGGAGAAATCGGGGTGAACCGCTTCAAGGTGGGGGATGTCACCAACGACTTTTCCGCCAGCGGCATCCGGGGTGCCCTGAAGGCCAACGGCCTTCCCATCAAGAAGATGTTTTCCGATATCGGCATCATGCAAAAGCTTTCCTGGCGGGAGGAAGAGGGGGAAAGGTGGTACTATTCCGGCACCTACAGCGGGGATTTCACCGCCATCATCAAAAGCCGGGATCTGATCACCTGGGAATACCTGTCACAGCCCGACTTCCTCAACGATTCCAAGTGGGAAAACGCCACCTACGTGTGGGGGGACAAGGTTTTCTACTTC